>JAQYWP010000236.1 GCA_029379285.1 Rhizonema sp. PD38 | reverse complement strand
GGTATTAGAAAACCGTAACTTTATGTCTATACATGATGATTTGTTTGATAGGTTTGGGATTGAAGTGCCAGTTGTTCCATGGCAAGAAACACCCCGGCTACTGGTGCGGGTATCGGCTCAGATTTACAATAACTTAGAGCAGTACGAGTATTTAGCAAAAGCGTTGATGAAGTTGGTTGCTGAAAATGTAGATTAGCACTTTTATGATGCTATCTTTGCACAATTAAAAATAAAAAATTAAAAAACCTTGGATGGTAGATTCAGATACCCAACTTCTTTAAGAAGTCGGGTATCTTATTTTGCCACTAATTTTTGACTGCTATAAGATTCCTAAATGAAAATGCGAACTCTCTTATATTTCTCATGATGGTTCATGTTCAAAAATGTCTTGTAAAAAAAGTAAATTATACATGACTCGCATGAGCTTGATCACCACTGTCTTCCTGTAGTCTTCCTTACTCCCTTACCGCCCGAAAAATATCTATTTTAATGAACCGCCAAGACACCAAGGAAGCCAAGAAAGAAGTAGAGAAGATAGGTAATCTTACACTCAGCAAGGGGAGTAGCAACAGGTTATGGCAGTAGCATCGAGTAGTTTTTATGACATAAATTGTGTGAAATGTTATACATTTAATATTAGTAAATCATGAATAATATTAAAAATTTACTAAATTATTCAAAAACAAATATCATTAAAATATTCAGAACAAAATGACTAACAATTATAACCATTGATAATATTTATTTATAACTTATTATATGTTGTTAGAGCTAATAAAATGTCACTGTTTAAGCGTTGCCTAGCAGAGTTTATCGGAACTTTTTGGCTAGTGTTTGGTGGTTGTGGCAGTGCAGTATTAGCAGCAACGTTCACAACAACTGGGGCAAAAGTTGCTGAGAATACAAAGTTTCCTCTAGGTATTGGATTCGTTGGTGTTTCCTTAGCGTTTGGTTTGACAGTATTGACGATGGCTTATGCGATCGGTCACATTTCCGGCTGTCATCTTAACCCTGCAGTTTCCATTGGTCTTTGGGCGGCAAAGCGTTTTCCCGCTTCAGAGCTTTTCATGTATATTGGCTCTCAGGTATTTGGGGCGATAGTAGCTGCAGGAATTCTCTATCTGGTAGCCTCCGGTAAGCCAGGATTCAGACTTATTGGTCCAAATCCACTCGCAACTAACGGCTTTGGAGCCGATCATTCTCCTGGTGGTTATTCTTTACTCGCTTGTTTTACCGCCGAGTTAGTTCTCAGTTTCATGTTTTTGATGATTATCCTCGGTGCTACTGATCGCCGTGCGCCTATAGGTTTTGCTCCAGTTGCAATCGGTTTGGGTTTAACACTGATTCACTTGATTAGCATTCCTGTTACTAATACATCAGTAAATCCCGCCCGCAGTCTTGGTCCTGCGATGTTTGTTGGAGGTTGGGCAATCCAGCAATTGTGGCTATTCTGGCTAGCACCAATTTTGGGAGCTTTATTGGCAGGAATGCTTTATTATCAAGTCTTAGAGACAGAGAGAGCGGAAAGGCATTTTACAGAAATTGAATGATAGGGAAATATTCAAGTAAATTCGCACGGATATTTGAGTGTTTCTGCCACTTAGAAGCTTGAACGGTTTGTGTTGCTCGCCATCGAGCAAACTCTTCAGGGCTATTAAAAGCCTACACTGTACCTGATGTACAGGTACGATGTAGGTAGTTTACTACACAATACCCCCGACTTCGTAAGAGTTTTTGGGGGTCTGAGTCTTGCAGTTAATTTACCTTGCGACTGATGAAGCTTTACTTACTTTGACTTATCTAAATAAGTATTGAGTCAATTTGAAGGAGTATGAGTCATGCAACTTAAGCCGATCAATCAGCAAGCTGTCGTGGTTGTTGGGGCTTCAAGTGGGATAGGGCGTAATGCTGCTCTCCAATTTGCCCATCGTGGAGCAAAAGTGGTTGTTGCGGCTCGCAGTCAGCCTGGATTGGAGTCTCTCGTGGAGGAGATCCGAGGTTTAAGTGGCCAAGCAACTGCCGTAGTCGCTGATGTGACGGAGTTCGAGCAAGTCAAAGCGATCGCAGATCGAGCAGTTGAGGAATACGGGCGGCTTGATACTTGGGTACACAACGCTGCCGTGGAAATATATGCTCCCTTTGAAGTAACAACGCCCGAGGAATTCAAGCGTCTTATTGATGTTAACTTAATGGGTCAAGTACACGGTGCGATGGTGGCACTACCTCATCTGAAGAGAGAAGGACGCGGTGCTTTAATCCACGTCACATCAGTTGAGGCAAAGCGGAGTCTGCCGTTACAAAGTGCTTATGCTGCATCGAAGCACGCTGTCAATGGCTTTTTAGAATCTCTACGAGTTGAACTGATGTCTGAAAAGCTCTCCATCAGCGTGACTGAAATTATGCCTGCTGGAATTAACACGCCTTTGTTTAATAAAGCACGTACTAAGTTAGGTGTGAAGCCGATGCCAACGCCTCCAATATATGATCCTAGCCTTGTCGCTAAAGCGATCGTTGAAGCTGCTGAACATCCAAAACGTGAGGTTATTGTCGGTGATGCTGGCAAGTTAATCCTTCTGGCACAGCGAATTTCCCCTGAGTTGGTAGACGCTTATATGCTGCAATCAGGCTTTGACTCACAGCATACAAATGAGCCGAAGTCAGAGAACGCACCTTCTAATCTTTTTGAACCCATTTCTGGTTACGACAAAATCCAAGGTGATTTTGGCGACCAAGCTCGATTTTTCAGCTTCTGAGATCAGGTGTGTAGGAATTGCCGAATCAACTGGAAATTGGTAATTGGCTAACTATATTTTTCTTAGCCATTACCAATTTCCAGCAACAGCTATTAAGGAATGTCTGTAGCTTTAAGTATGAAATATTACTGTTAATAAAGGTAATAAAGCTAACAGGAAGCTATTCCAATACTGAGGTTGAGTTTCTGGGATTGGCTCTGGTTGTGCTAATAAAGCATCTATTCTCTGTTCTAAGCGATCTGCACTAGAAGATCCTAATGCCGCACAGCAAATTTCTGAGGATACAGGCTGATTGCTGACGACGTAAAGAAGAGATTCGGCGAGGAGTATAGGGTCTACCTGTGATGCTGCGTGTGCGTCGGCACGTAATTCGCGCAGGACTAATAGTTCTTGCCACAAAGCATCTGTATTGGGCAACCAAGCTGTGCAGGAACGTACCCAACCTAACCAGAAAAACCAGAAGGTATCTCGGTAATAATAATGCCCCTGCTCATGTGCTAAAACAGTTTCTAAATGAGCTGGTGAAAGAGTTTGTAACAATCCTTCGCTGAGAACGAGTTCCGGGTGCCAAAAACCAATTTGACCTGCAAACAATGCGCCTGTGTTTAGCAACCGGACTTGTCTGCCTGCACAATTTACAACAGGGCAGTTGCGGGCAGATTTCACAGACAACCATCCTTGCCACGCGTGTTTAATGCACAGAATGTGAAAATAAGCAAGACATCCATATGCCAGTACGTAGCTGAACCAGCCTGTTTGTAACCCGCCCATTTTACCTTGAGGTCCCATGCATAACAGGGATACGACGGTCATGAAAATGAGCAAGGGAGGAAAGAGAAACAAAAATAGCGCTTGTCGCCACCTTACACTCCAAGAACCTTGAAATTCAGTCGATTTGTATCTTGTTGAGTAGGCAACGGCTAAAGTAGCTATTATCATCATTAAATGCATTATTCTTCCTCCCTTGCTTGCCGTGCGGCTTGAATGCGTTTGGCGATCGCTTGTATTTGCTCACTTGCTGCGTCATCGAGGCTATCTGCAAAAGCAGCAATCACATCGGGGTTGCCAACCGCTAGAAATCGCTGTAATTGTTCGTGTGCTTTGATGACATCTGCCTGCTGCTTTGTTAACAATGGTCGCCAATAAAATGCCCGCCCTTTTGTGTCGCAGGCAAGCCAACCTTTTTCAGTTAAGCGACGCAGGACTGTGGTTACAGAAGTATAAGCTAATTCTCGGTTAGGGTCAGCGAGAATGCGATCGTGTATATCTTTAACTGTAGCTGAGCCAAGTTCCCAAGCAATATTTAAAATTTCTGCTTCCAAAGGACCTACAGATAACTGTTTGGGACGGTAGTCAGGTAGAGGTGCCATAGCTATTGATAGATAGGGTTGGTAGTCTTAAGGACGAAGGGACATGCGGAAAAAGGACATAGGAAAATTTCTGTGATTTCAGCGCGTCTTCCTCAGTCATAGTGTGACATTCACTGGTTAAAATGAATGTTATCTTGTCGGTAGTATTAAATCAGGTCTCCTCAGCACATGAAGCTATTCGTTTACCATACTCCAGAGTTGACCCCAACAGATGAAGTACCAGAATGCGCGATCGCAGTCGATGTGCTGCGAGCTACCACTACAATGGCGACAGTTTTGGCAGTTGGCGGTGAAGCAGTCCAAGTCTTTAGCGATTTAGACCAACTCTTACAGAAGAGCGAATCTTGGCCGGCCCAAAAGCGGTTAAGAGCTGGAGAACGCGGTGGTGCGAAAGTTACAGGCTTTGATATGGGGAACTCTCCCTTAGATTGCACTCCAGAACGCGTGCAGGGAAAGCGTTTGTTTATCAGTACTACCAATGGAACCCGTGCCTTACAACGAGTACAAAATGCCAAAGTCGTACTAGCTG
This sequence comes from Rhizonema sp. PD38, assembly GCA_029379285.1. GTDB lineage: Bacteria > Cyanobacteriota > Cyanobacteriia > Cyanobacteriales > Nostocaceae > Rhizonema. Next base: position 5,299 of record JAQYWP010000236.1, on the reverse strand, counting down.
CGGCCTTAATCAACCGTGCTACAGTGGTGGAATATCTTTGGCAACAGCAACCGGAAACAGTGTGGATTGTTGGTTCGGGTTGGGAAGGTAGTTTTTCCCTAGAAGACACAGTTTGTGCGGGTGCGATCGCCTACAGCATAATGCAGAAAGGCAACTTGTCACAAGACGAATTAGCGGGTAATGATGAAGTAATTAGTGCGATCGCACTTTACTCCCAGTGGCAAGACAACTTATTGGAACTTTTCCACCTGGCAAGTCACGGCAAACGTTTATTAAGACTAGATTGTCTTGAAGACCTAAAATATTGTTCTCAAACCGATATTTTAGATGTACTACCCATGCAGCGAGAACCAGGAGTTTTAGTTAACACTGTGATTCACTCTTAATGAAGATCCCCGACTGATTAGAGAAGTCGGGGATCTCTAACCGCTCCCAAACCGGCTAAATCCCCGGTTGTCCAAGCACTTTGAAAGTTAAAGCCACCTGTGACACCATCTATATCCAAGATTTCTCCTGCAAAGTAAAGTCCTGGAACTAATTTACTTTCCATTGTCTTAAAGTTGACTTCTTTCAAATTGACACCGCCACAAGTGACAAATTCTTCCTTAAAGGCTCCTTTGCCATTGACAAAGTATTGTGCTTGTGAAAGTTCTTGTAACAACTGATTCAGTGTCTTACCAGATAATTCTGCCCAACGTTCTTCTTTGGCGATCCCTACACGGGAAATAATATATTGCCAGAGACGGTGAGGTAAATTCACACCGCGATGTAATCCTATTGGTTTCCTTCCCCATTCATTTTTAACTGCTAACAAATTCTTCCGTAGTTCTTCAAGTTGGAGATGAGGTAGCCAATCAATTGCTAAAGTAGCTTGATAGTTGCTTGAGCGCAATACTCTGGCACCCCACGCAGATAGTTTTAATACTGCAGGACCACTTAGACCCCAATGGGTAATGAGCAATGGTCCAATTTGTTCTAGCGGGGGTTTTCCGGGTACACTCAAACGTAAGCGCACTGACTCAACGCTCACACCAGCCAACTCTAGTAGCTCGGGTTCGGGAATGTTAAAGGTAAATAATGAGGGGACTGGTGGTTCAATTTTATGTCCCAAATTTTGGGCTATTTTATAACCTACAGGATTGCTGCCTGTCGCTAGAAGCAGGCGATCGCATTCCAATGTCTCTCCTGACTTCAACAAGAGCGCAAACTGAGCAGAGGATGATTGAAGCGATCGTGCCGAAACAACAGGTACTCCTGTATGCAGTTCTATGTTATATGCTTTTACTGCATTCATTAAACAATTCACAATAGTTTCCGAACTGTCTGTAATTGGAAACATTCGTCCATCAGCTTCAGTTTTTAACTGTACTCCCCGGTGAGCGAACCAGGCGACAGTATCCTTGGGTTGAAAGCGAGTGAAAGCTCCTAGTAAAGCTTTCCCGCCTCTAGGATAATTTTGCACCAGTACAGATGAATCAAAACAAGCGTGAGTGACGTTGCAGCGTCCGCCACCAGAAATACGGACTTTAGCCAGTGGTTGGCGACTGGCTTCGATTATAGTGACTTGAGCGTGGCGATTGGCAATAGCTGCTGTGATTGCACTAAAAAAACCTGCTGCTCCACCTCCAACCACAATAACTTTTAAAGGTCGCAAAGACAAAAAATCCCTATGTTCAAGATCAAATTATTTCTATTCTAGGCTAATACAAGAGTCCCGAAAATAAAGCTACAATTCGGAATTATTCTTGCGCTAAGTAGATTTAGCTTTTTTTCAGCTATGTGCCCAGATGCTTTTAGGAGTAGGACTTATATGCGGGCGTTGCTTTGTGGCTCTAGCTTGTCTATTTCGACACAAAGAATTTTGATTAATGTAGAGACGACATGATTAAAGCGTCTCTAGAGCCAAAGTACATTCATTCTTTATTAATACCTCTTAGATAGCTGCACCCTGCAACAAGGTTAATGTCTTTGTTTGTAAGCATTCAGCCCTCGATTGTGACGCTCATTCCAAAGAAGCCAAGAAAAATCTCTTTTCTTCGTGACTGGACTCAAGATAAGCTGTTTGCCGTCAATTGTTTACACACAGGAGGGTTTCCGTCGGGGTTGAATTTTGCGTCTAAAACTATATTCCTCCCCAAATTTTGAATTTCTTATTCGACTGATTCAAATTCCTCTTTTCCTGCCGCGCAAACGGGACATACCCAATTATCTGGGATGTCTTCAAAAGGTGTACCTGGTTCTATCCCGCTGTCTGGATCTCCTACCTCAGGATCGTACTCGTATGCGCAAACGTTACATACATACTTTTCCATTGTGTTCTCCAGTTCTCGATGATTTTCCTTAATTCAATACTTTACATTGTAGATTCCCCTTGGAAAAAGAAAAAAGCCAAATTTTCTTTTTCCGTAAACCTTATTTAAGTGTTGTAATTGGCACACCTAGCCACCCAGCAAAATTCTGCTGTTGTAGAGAGTCAGGATGAGCAACAAGTTTCACTTGATACCTTGTAGGACGAGGTGAACCTAAGGTAACAGAAAAGGTGCGGAGTTCGTCTTGATGGAAAACCGTAACTTGAATGATGTTACTTGATTGGTAATCTTTAAGGCGCTCGCTCAATTGATTTCCTGTCACTTTGAAGCCATTAATTGCCAGTAACTCATCTCCAGGATCGATCCCCACTAACTGTGCAGGTGAATTGGCATCAACAAACTTAATTAATTCCCATCCATTTTCCGTATTTACCCGGATTCCCAAGTAAGGTTCTTCCTCCGCATCTGCGACTATCTGCAAACCGAAAGGTTCCAGATAATCGTTGAAAGGCAACTCGTCAGTCCCATCAATGTAACGTTTAAAGAAGTCCGATAAGTCTATTCCCGCTACAGATTCAATCACTTGTTGCAATTGTTCTGGAGTATAGCCTACTTCTTCAATGCCAAATTTTTGCCACATTTTCTGCATGACATGATCAAGCGATCGCTTATTGCCATGCAGGGCGCGGATCAGCAAATCTAGTAATAAGGATACCATTTCTCCTTTTAAATAGTAGGAGATTTGGCTATTACTACTATTAGCATCTTGACGATAGAGCTTGATCCAAGCATCAAAACTTGATTCTGAGAGAGATTGTACCTTGCGTCCTGGTGTATTAAGAAACTTACTAATTTCCTTACCCCAGTTATTTAAAAATGATTTAGCATCATAAATTCCTGCCTGTAAAGGAATCAACAAGTCGTAGTAACTTGTTGTTCCCTCACAAAACCATAAAGAGGGAGTGTAGTTTTCGGAGTCGTAATCGAAAACTTCTAACGCTTTGGGACGAATGCGCTTGACGTTCCATAAGTGAAAAAACTCGTGTGCTATGAGTTGCATAAAGCGCTCATACTTATCGCGATCGCGAAATCCAAAACGCTGATAAATGAGTGAGCAGCAATTTTTATGCTCCAAACCACCGTAAGCTTGAGAGAATAAGTGTAGCAGAAACAGATATTGTTCATATGGTAAACCACCAAACAACCGCGCTTCTACTTCAATAATTTTCTTGAGATCGGCAATTATTCTCTGCACTTGAAAATTACCCTGTCCCCAAATTGCCAATTCATGAGGTTTTCCCAAGACCTCAAAGTGATACAATTTGTGGCTACCAATCTCAAAGGGACTGTCTACAAGGGTGTCAAAATCTGAAGCACGAAAAGTGTTGACAACTCCTGTGACTAATGGTAGGGGCGTAGTCACCTGCCATTCTGGGTATGGGGGTACGATATTGACTTGAATTGGTTGCTTCTCCCAACCTGGTAGTCTCAAAAACAGTCCTGCACCGTTAAAATAGCCATGAGTTGTATCCAAATGATTTGTCCTAACGGATAGCTCATTTGCAAAAATCCTGTAATGCACAATGACTTCTGAAAAACCACTAGTTTCAACCTGCCAGTGATTTTTACTAATTTTCTGCCAAGACAAAGGCTTCTTGTCTGCAAAAGCCGCAAAATCCTGCAAATGCTTGGCGTATTCCCGCACTAGATATGAACCTGGTGTCCAAACTGGTAGTTTCAGATCCAGTATTGACGATGGGTAGCTCACAAGGCGCAAAGTAACCTCAAACAAATGCGTTTCTGGTTGAGGCATTTCCACCTGGTAATGTATTATCGGTATGCTTTCCAGGATACGGGAATTAAGGCGACGTGCAGTTGCTTCAGTCATCTGTAATTATATGTTATAGCCAGTAGACTTCTAGACCACTTGCATAAGTCTGTTTATTTCCTAACACAAAGAAATTCTGAACGAATTCCTTCCGCCAGGTACTTCTACAAATAAGTCTAATAGTCAATAGTCTACAGTCAATTTGGATTATGGGTAATAGGGAATGGGGAACGAGGTTTATTTATTACCCATTCTCAATTACCCATTACCTCTTGTGCTTGTTAGACTTTGCCTGCCAAATTGAGCAACTGCTTGAAGTTAGCGAGGTGGACTACCTGATTGGTACTGTCAATTTTTACCCAACCTTTATCATGCAATTTTTCCATAATTTTAGTAGTTTCTTCAACACCAATTTCTGTAACATCTGCTAAATCTTTGAAAGGAATGTTAAAAATTTCTCTTCCATTGGATGATTCCTGCCCGTAGCTTTCGCCCAAATTGACCAAAGTATGAGCAAGTTTTACTGCTGGTGGAGAAGACCTCATTTGTAAACGGACATTAATATGCCGCAAACGCCTTACCATCAATTGTAACATGCGGTGATGTAAGTGCGGGTTTTTAAATAATATTTGAATAAAGCGTTCTCTAGAAATGCTCAGCAACTTTACAGGAGAAAGAGCAATGACATCAGTTGATCGTGGAGATTCATCCAAAATCGCCATTTCGCCAAAAAAATCTCCTCGGCCTAAAATTGCTAGGGCAACGGAATCTTCACCGATATTTCGCCGAACTTTAACCCAACCAGAAACGACGAAATAAACTGCGTTGCCCCAAGCATCTTCCATCAAAACGGCTCTTCCAGTTGGGTAGTCGTGTTCAATTGCTACCGAAAGCAGGTATTCCAAAGTTTGTGGATCGGCGGTGCTTATTAACGGAAATGTATTAAAAACCTCTATTTGCATGAAATCTTAGCAAAAATATGGATTTGCGTTTATAAATAATGATTGGCTACTAATGTAATCATTCAGCTATTATTAATTAGCTATGAAAATAATTCTATACAATTGTTCATCCTACAACTCTTATTAGCGCCCTAGCTAACGGCTGAATGCTTACCTACTAATTTAAGTTGCTAGTGATATAGTTAGGGCTACTAATAGGT
>JAQYWP010000235.1 GCA_029379285.1 Rhizonema sp. PD38 | reverse complement strand
CTACAGAGGAGTTTACCATTAATAATTCCGGTAATTTAGTTCTCGGAAATCACCTTAAACCAATACGGTTCAGATAAGACGTTGACTCGTGAAGATAGCCTGTTCTTGAGCTTTCTTGAGTAGAGAAGCAGGGGGGGCAAAAAATTGATTGTTCGTCAACTCTTTCCTCCCCTGCAAGCCTCAACGAATAAATGCCTTAACTGAAGGGTATTGGGCTTTAAACACGTGAAGCTCTCTTGACGGAAGCTTCCGCCCCAAGACTTCACACGAATGTAGGATTTTTAATAATTTTTACCTTCTGCCCTCTGCCTTTCTTTGTAAAGCTGAGTTTTACGTCCCCGAACCGCAGGCGCTTTGGGGGTAGGGTAACCAGTGTGCCCTTGGCGGTTTCCTCTATGCTTCTGTATCTGCAATAGCTACCCCTGTAGCATTAGTGGCATGGTGGGATTCAAATTCTGAGTGAATTATCAATGATTGTCCGGAATTAATAGGAGCGAAACTGTATAAAATATAGCAACCCGAAATAGGTCGTGAACAATGTTATATTTTGTAGAGTGGACAATAGTTAACACTAAATATAAATCTGAGTTAGGAGGCATTGCTCTATAACTCAAATTTTACGTTTTTACAGCGGACAAAAATATTTACACAATAAGCTATTGCCAGATGAGGCTTTATGAGTTTATTTTGTATAAATGACTTTGTCTGATTACTTATTTATTTTTACTTAAGTAACTTATGCGTAATCTAGTTAAGAGCAAGTGTAGTTATTCAGTGTTTTTAATGAATTAGCTAAACTTATGTTTATCTCAAGTCTATTGTTAACCCTTAACGGTCGAAACGCAGTATTCACGAATTATTTTATAATTGTCATACAACTGGAATCGCTACTCGGAATAAAAATCAGAAAAGCTTGACTTGTAAGCTATTTAGCAACTCTGAATGGTTCCATTATTCCTACCACGCGGTACTAGTACATATTGGTGGTAATAACGATACCGTCTTAGACGGTTAAAACTCTTGTATTTCCGGCTTTTTGAATCTTGAATTTCTTATAATGCGAATTCCGCGTAGCGGTACTCGTAATTTTAAGAGAAAGATGAGAGCTTCAGCAATAACTCTCAACGAATTCTTCATATTAGTCAACTGAATGAACTTGCAAGACGAAGACTTTTAATGATATCTTAGGTATAATAGCAAACTCAATAACAACTTAGAAAATCTACTTAAGATGTTAGTGATTTTTTATATATAGAAAGGAATCTATTATCCTAAACTACGTATACAACAAACAAAAATATCTATATGCCCATACAACTTCTTATTTACTTGGCAATCATCGTTTATTTGTTTATTTCTTATCGTTTATTTACAGAATGGTTGGGATTTTTTCTAGAAGATGAAAAAATGAATTCCGGGCAGCGCTTACTTTCTGGTCTAGTTTTGGTTATAGGGTCTATTTTTTGGTTAGTGGTAGTTCCATTCGCATACCTAGAATTATTGAAATTTCATAAAAAGCATAAAAAAACTATCGATTTCCTCATAAAATTCCCTGATACTAAGGTTTATCATAGAAACGCCGAAAATCCTTGAAACGTATCCTGATATAATACCGTTTCCATATGAAGATGCATATAAAAGGCTTTATTGCCTACGATACCTCCTCTTAATATGGGAATGTTAGGAGATATAATAATCGTGCAGCTTCATAGAGAATTGGTATAACCCCTCACTCGTTTCAAAGGTGTGTTCGTTTTTTACAGATTTTTTTCAGGGGGTATTGGCGTTTTCCCATTATCTACTGGTTCTTGCCAGTCTGAAAGTTTGCGATTGACAGCATTTTCAAGATCTGTAGAAACTAACAGTACATTTGTATTTCCATTAGGTTTAGCGGCAGGATCGGCTTGAGCATACAAAAAACGGTGGTTGAAGTCGGACTTGCCTAAAACCAACTCGTGAGTTTTTTGATTCTTCAGTTTTACATTGATTATTGCTTGGGGTAGATCTAAACCGAATTCTGCAAGCTGATTGGTTGGGATTGATAAAGTACGTTCAACCTTACCCTTCACTAAAGTATTCATTAAATAGGAAACAACGGCGTTTGAAACTGGCGTGACTGTGGGAGATTTGATCAACCACTTAGTTTCGCTAGATTTGTCACCACGTTCAAGATTAATTGCTAAATTTTTCGTCTTTACTGTCAAAGACTGCACATCCGAAGCCTCAAAAGTAAAGATTTGCTGTTCAGTGTTTTTAACTTCCTTTCGCTGAGTTGCACCTTTAATTTCATAGAAGTAAACAAAACTACCAATACCCAGTGCTAAAAGTATCAAAATTAAAGTCGTCTTTTGTAGCTTCATCATAAGAGGGAATGGGGAAGAATAATAATTTCTGACTCCTAACTTTTTCTTACCGTCTTCGCCACCAGAGAACGATCGCAGCCACTAACCCAAGAAAGGGTAAAACAAATAAAGACAATGATGTTAAAAGATTGTCTTGTGCTATTGTGAGATTGATTCGGCGGTTTTTCACCTCTTTGGGACGAATCGAAAGAGGTTGCTGATCCTGTTGACTCAGCCAAATGACTGAGTTGAGAAACACGTCTCCATTTAACTGTTGTTCAAACAAACCATCGGTAGCAAAATCTGAATTTCCGATTACTACCATCCGTGACTCAGTGGCAGCTTGATTGGTTGAAGGAGATGAGGGAGAGGGGGGAGTTGAAGGTACAGGGATTTTTAGTGACGCGGTTGGTGTGGGAGTAGCTAATGCGGGTGAAGTCGGCTTGGCGAGTGTTCCTGTTTTGGGTGACGCGGTTGGTGTGGGAATAGCTAATGCAGGTGAAGTCGGCTTGGCGAGTACTCCTGTTTTCGGTGATGCAGTTGGTGTGGGAATAGCTAATGCAGGTGAAGTCGGCTTGGCGAGTGTTCCTGTTTTCGGTGATGCGGTTGGTGTGGGAGTCGGTAATACACTTGAAGATGGGGTAGATAATGGTTGTTTCCTCCTTAAGGCAACGCCTAAAGTGAGAGGGCCTTTGATATCTTTACCCTCATCGAACTGCAATTTTTCGCTTTTGAGGTCGCTTTCTGCCCAGCTATTCGGAAAGGGTTTGGTAAAGAGTAGCGGAGTTGCCTCAACACCTGCTACTGGGGTAATTTGAATTGGTCTTGCCAAACGATAAAAAGAAACATCTTTACCAAAGTCTTTAGTAATCGGATGCTTTCCGTATTCATTCACTATCGGAACGGCAGGACCAAACTGAGGATTTCCAGCAATATCGACTGCCAAACGATTATCTAGTTTTACGCCCCACTCAGCCAGCAAAGTGTTGAGCTTCGGATCGGTATTGGGATCGATCATCAGCAGCAAGTTGCCACCCCGATTGAGATAGTCTTGTAAAGCTTTCTCTTCTGACTCTAAGAGCGATCGCGTAGGACCAGCAACCACCATAACAGCAGCATCACCAAGAGACGATGATTTTTCGGCTAAATTTACCGGAGACATCGTGAAATTTCTCTCACCTAGTGCCTGAATTGCTTGGGAGATTGCATTCTTCCCAGGTGAAAGAGGGTGTTCACCATCACCCTGGAGAAAGTAAATTTTAGCTGTGTTTGTACTTGTGATTTGTTGCAGACGGTTAGTTAACTTCGCTTCCGATAGACGTTCATTCTCACTCACCACCTGGACTAATTGTCGTCTGTTGCCAGATTCCAGGTAAACTTCTCCATTGTCTTTGACATGAAACTTTTCTGCTAATCCAGGTGCAGCTTGGGGATCGACGTACTCATATTTAAACTTCGATCTGTTTTGCTCGTGATAGTTTTCGAGTAACTCCTGATCTTGGGGATTTGGAGAATCAAACACCCACACTTTCACTGGTTCTGAGAGAGAACGTACCGATGCTCGTGATTGAGGGGCTAAGGTAAACAACTGAGTTTCCGTGAGATCCTTTCGCAAGTGGTAGCGAGTTCCTAAGAAGTTAACTAACCCCAAAATGATCAAGACGGCTGAAGTTGCAACTAAAGCATTAGTAGAAGCTTGGGTAGAACGACTACTCCACCAATGATTCTGGTGATTTTGCCTGATTAACCACAAAACGGCGATTGCACTTCCTGAAACAATCAACAACAATGAAATTGTTCCCCATCCTGACAGCAATCCAGATGTTAAGCCCGCAGTTAAGAGGAACGGAGCCAGCCAAAACAACAAATACCCAAGTTTTTTTACAGCGATTGTCTTCATTTTAATTATTAGTTGTTCGTCATTCTTTGTATTATTGAACAGCTATGCCCGGATGATGGTGACAGAACGTCCTTTCTTAGTAGTCGCAACTTTAGTTCCTAAGCGCTCTGCAAATGGTAATACTTTTTCACGTCTATCAAAAACAAATAACCAACCAAAATCAACTTTGATGCGTTCTAAATAAGAATCTAACTGCTCTAATCCTTCTGGTTCTGGATCTTTCTTTTTTTCACGCCAAACTTTTAACTCAATTCCTAAGGTTACATCTTTATATCTGAGGCATAAATCCATGCGATCGGCTTTGCCGTTGCGCTTTGCGCATCGCGTCCAATAGCATATTCGCGTTCAAGAGTTCCACCTCCGTTAACGACGCGATGCAAAAATGCCATCAGTACTAAATGAGGTGCAATCTCATGGTAAGCTGTGGTACCAAGCAAAGGTTCGCCATGCTGACACCCTTCGGGTGACGCTCGTTCGCCTTTGGCGTCTCCCTTTGGGAGAAGACTCGCTAACACTGCGCTAACGCCAGTTCCCTGCGGAGGGAAACCCTTCTTCAGGACTGGACTCACCAAAATGCGATAAATGCCTCTAGCAAAGCATCAGTATTTAAACCACCGGATGCAGTTAACCAAGTAGGTGCTATTTCAGGCAGCGAAGCCATAGGTGTCATTGTTAATACCCTAGGTGAAGTACCTACACCAGTTGCTTCGCAATATGGTGCAGGCTTCTAGTTAATTCTAGAATTTCCTTAGAGGTACTCTGTATTATCAATTTCCCTCGACGGCTTTTTATAGTTGGGAATACTTCCAACCCAACTCGTTGAACATTGATAGCCGCGTTGATGTCGCGATCTACTATCAACCCACACGATTTACAGTCATGCACTCTAATTGCCAGTTGTTTTGGAACTAGTGCATCACAATGTCCTTGTCTTGGCGGTTCAATAAATTAAGCCGAGTGGCAACTTGTGCGTAAGTCCTATAACCAATACCTACTGTCGTTGAAAGCGTAATGCATCAATTGATTGAGCTGTGAGAAAAATGCCTAGAATAATGTAACTGGCAAACAAAATTAAGCTACTAGTATCGAAAATCCCTTGTATTGAAGCATTGTAGTGTTTCAGTAAAGATAGATGACCTAGAGCCCTTCCCAAGGGACCATTAATATTTTTGGCAATGAAATCAACAAAAAACAGTAACAAAATAACTGCGAAAGTCATGATAGCAGACAGAATGGTACTGTCTGTTAGAGAGGAGATGAACATTCCCAAGGATAAAATTGCCGCTGCTAGCAAGATCAATGCCAAATGTCCGAGTAATGGTATTGCTAGAGGCATTGGTGGATTTGACGCACTGAAAGCGATCGCTTCATAACCAAGCAAAGGAACGATCAAGGTTGTCACAAATGTCACCACACCTAATAATTTACTGACAGCTACCGCCCAATTTGTGACTGGCGACGTAGCTAATAGTTCTAAGGTTCCACGCTTGCGTTCTTCTGCATAAAGTCCCATAGAGAGGATCGGCAGTATAAATAACAATAGCCACCCCATTCGATCTAAAAATGCTCGGACTAATTCGTAAGGAACATCAATCGGTGGTAGTGGTATTTTAGTTTGTTGCCCTTGTAAATCGACTTGCGCCACTGTTGGCAAAATGCCTCCTGGTCCGATTAAAATTACGATAAAGAATAACCCAGCCAACAGCCAAAAAACGCTGGCAATAATATAAGCTAAAGGCGAGACAAAATAGCTTTGTAACTCTCGGCGATAAATGGCAATAATATTACTAAATACAATACCCATTTACGCTGCTTCTCCTTCGGTTGCTGCTGACTGTATCTCTGTTTCTACCTTTTCTTGCGTTGTCAGTAAAAAGACATCTTCTAAAGTAGCGCTGACACGTCGCATTTCATGCACACGGAATCCTGCATGGATCAGTGCTGCGGTAATCTCCCCTCCTGGTTCGATTCCGGATTGCAATATCACCCGCAGGTGAACCCGGTTTTCCTGTGAAAGACTATAAACTCCTGTTGTCGGGACTGATTCTACCAAAGCGACACCCTCTAATTTGTGCAGGAGTTGTTGAGCTGATACAGCATCTCCCTCAATTTCCAATTCATATCTAGAGCCACCTGTCAACTGAGTTACAAGATTTTCAGGTGTATTTATTGCTACTATTTTCCCTTTATTAATAATTGCCAAGCGGCTACAGGTCATGCTAACTTCTGGTAAAATGTGGGTAGAAAGAATAATTGTGTGAGTCCCTGCAAGGCTTTTGATTAAATTTCGCACTTCAATGATTTGCCGGGGATCGAGTCCAACAGTGGGTTCGTCCAGAATTATAGCTGGTGGATCGTGCACCACTGCTTGGGCAATGCCAACTCTTTGGCGATATCCTTTAGATAATTTGCGAATAATCACATTACTCTTGTCTTGTAAATTACAACGTTGGATCGCCGCCTTTACCTTATTTGCGCGATCGCCTGCACTCACTCCCTTAATCCGCGCTACAAAATACAAAAATCCCTCCACCGTCATTTCTGAATACAGTGGCGGGGTTTCCGGCAAATAACCAATTTTTTGCCGCAATAAAAGCGAATTATCATGAACATCGAAGCCTGCAATGCGGGCTGTACCACTTGTCGCCGGTAAATAGCCTGTCAAAATACGCATAGTTGTCGTTTTGCCAGCACCATTTGGTCCCAAAAACCCCAAAATTTCTCCTTGTTCTACGTTAAATGTGACATCAGTAATAGCTGGGGTAGAGCCGTATACTTTACTTAGATGCTCAACTTCAATCATCCTAAGTGTTATTGATAGAGTACCAAATAATATTAGATCACCAAGTCGAGGGAAGAGGGGAAGAAAAGAGACATAAAGAGGGGGAAAAATAAATCTTATCTCCTATCTCTTTGTTCCTATCTCCTTCTTATGATGTCAATACCCTTAAACAAAGTGCTTACTAACAACCAATGGTTAAATCTACCCTAGTTGCCACATTTTATGTCAACCCTGTGGTGGGAAATGACACTCATACCGGGACGCAGTTTACTCCATTTAGAAGTCTGACTCGCGCCTTAAGAGAAACCACAATACCTAAGATAATTAAGCTTGCAAATGGGACTTACAGTACTGGGAGCGGTGAAGTCTTCCCGCTCTTCATTCCCACTGGAGTAGTTTTAATGGGCAACGAAACTACTAAGGGTGAAGGTATTGTGATTTTGGGGAGTGGTAAATATCAAAGCCCGAGTTTTGGTGTACAGAATATTACAATGCTTTTACTAGGTGATGCTCAATTAAAAGGTGTGACGATCACAAATACAACGCCGAAAGGGACTGGCGTCTGGATTGAGTCAACTTCCCCAACTTTGGCTAACAACACTTTCAGCAACTGTAGTCGGGAAGGTGTGTTTGTCAGTGGGACTGCCAAAGCCGTAATTGTAGATAATGCATTTGTCCAAAATGCTGCCTCAGGGTTGGTGATGGCACGTAATAGCAAAGGAAATGTACTGAGGAATGTTTTGCATAAAAACACTCTGGGCATAGCAGTGAGTGACTTTGCCACACCGATGATCGCCAACAACAAACTCTCCGAAAATCGCACAGCGATCGCCCTGTCACGAAATGCACGACCGATACTGCGTCATAATTTGATTGCCAATAATACGCAGACTGGTTTATTAATGCATGGGAACGCCTCCCCCGACTTAGGTACCAATCAAGATCCCGGTTGTAACATTTTTCACGAGAATGGACAGTTCGATGTCCAAAATTTTACTTCTATTAAGTTAATTTCCGCAGGCAATCAGTTGAGTCCAATCAAGATTAATGGGCTACTTGAAGTTACTGCTGTCAACCACCATATCGATCTTCCTCTGTACACCGACATTATGGGACACTGGGCAGAAAAATTTATCTGGGCATTAGCAAGCATGAACTTAACTCACGTTTTTGCGGATTGTCGCTATCAGCCAGATCAACCTATAACCCGCGCTCAGTACTCCGCTTTAGTAGCAGCAGCCTTTAATCCCGAACCCAAACGCCCAGCACCTGATTTTACTGATGTCCCAAAAGATTCTTCTTCTTATCGCAGCATCCAAATCGCCGCGCAGGGTGGCTTTGTTGGGGGAAAGAGCGATGGCACCTTCCGTCCGCATCAAAACGTGCAGCGGCTTCAGGTTATAGTCTCCCTCGTTAGCGGACTGGGACTACCACCTGATCGGATTGATCCCTTACTAGATTACAGTGATTTTGATACCATACCCAATTCTGCCCGCACCGCAGTTGCCACTGCAATACGGCACAAGATCCTCGTGAATCACCCAGATCCTCAGCAAATAAAACCTTTTGAAGATGCTACAAGAGGAGAAGTCGCGGCCATGGTTTACCAAGCATTAGTTGCTATCGGACAAACGCTTGCTATAAATTCACCATATATTAATTCTCTTTTTACCGATTGAAAGTAAAATGAAGAACATTTCTACTTTTTATATGAATTTAAAATTACTTGGCAAGACAAACTTTAACAGAAACCACAGTAGGCTATATGCTATGGGAACAAAATTTGTGCCTACTGCTTGAAGTCGATAACCCGATGTTCACACCAGCCCCGGACACCTCTGCCGATCTGGCAATAGCTTTATTAATTCATTATAGTTTCGATCTCAGTGGCTACAGCGCCAGCGAGATAGTTAACAGTTGGCAAAAACAATATCCCCTTAACTGGCTACACTTTGCGGTGATTGAGGCACTTTATCAAGGTCGCTACAAAGCAGTTTCGGTACAGCAAATATTAAATCTCTGGCAACGGCGAGGGCAGGCTACGTTTCATTTCAACATGGAATTTGAAACTATGATTTGTAGCAAATTTCCAGAGAAATTAACTTCTGTGTCTGTTACACCTACTGTTCAGAAAAACCATCCTAAACAGCAATTCACGAAGCAGCAAGGGAATTTAGAGGACTCAAGGACGCCGAAACGGGGGAACACGGGGAGTATAGAAGACGCGGAGATGCACAAGAAAGGAAACGCGGGGAGTGTGGAGGAAGCTCTTAATTCAAAAGACTTGGGAAAAAAATTGATTCCTCCCACGTCTTCTGACTTTCCACCTTCTGATCAAGAGGCTCTTCCCCCTCTTGCTACCAATCATCCCCCAATTGGGCAATTTACTCCAGAAACAAGTGGGTGTTCAGATTCCTTCACGTCAAAACTTAAGGCAATGTCTAACAATAAGTTACTATCGATTAACACTCAAGAAGATTTTCACTGACCCCTAGCAGAGACAGAAATAAGACAGTTTTAGTTTCTCAACTCTATCAAGACGTGGCTTTACCTCCAAACACCCAATCTACCCCCTCAGCCACTTTCTAAACTGCCTACAGGCACATAGCCTTTTTTGAATCAGCGCACTATACTAAACGACTCACCTAGTCTGATTCCGGGTGACACTCTTTACCCACCACACACAGACAGTTATTTCAGTAGCTTTAATAACTTTCTACCAAAAGGTGTACTTGTATCCTACAGATACTTATTACTTAGGGGTGAAGATACTTCAAATAAGTTTGTTGTTAAATGACCTCAGTACGCGATCATTCTTTACATATATATTCAAACTCATGGCTAACCAAGTTGAAACCAACCTATTTGAAGAAGAACTGAGCGACGCTGATTTGATGGCTGTTGTTGGGGGTAATGCCGACAGTTCTGTAAGAACTGCATCTGCTGCCGGTAATTCGGGGATTGGT
>JAQYWP010001245.1 GCA_029379285.1 Rhizonema sp. PD38 | reverse complement strand
ATATAAGTCAAAATATGTTCTCTTGCTGCTGTATGTTGCAACCGAACAAGAGACTGTTGAGTTGAGGAAAAAATAAATTGTCTAAGCAAGACCTGATTGAAATGGAAGGCACGGTGACCGAGTCTCTGCCTAATGCAATGTTTCGTGTCGATCTAGATAATGGCTTCAACGTCCTAGCTCACATTTCTGGCAAGATTCGTCGTAACTATATTAAGATTTTACCCGGCGATCGCGTCAAAGTAGAGTTGACCCCCTACGACTTGACAAAAGGTAGAATTACTTATCGGCTGCGTAAAAAATAAGCTCATGTAGGAAATATTACCACAAAACTCAATTTTGGGGTTTCCTCCAAAAAATTGCAGAGTTGGTAAAAAAATGTTATAATCCACCATTTGGAGTAGAAGAGAAAGAGTATGAAAGTGAGAGCATCTGTCAAGAGAATGTGTGAAAAATGTAACGTGATTCGACGGCGCGGTCGCGTAATGGTGATCTGTGTTAATCCCAAACACAAGCAACGTCAAGGATAGGGTTACAGATTGATTGGTAACTGAATAAAAACTACAAACATAGGGAGAAATTTATTGTGGCTCGTATTGCCGGAGTAGACCTTCCACGTGATAAACGTGTTGAAATCGGTCTAACATATATTTACGGAATTGGGTTATCACGCTCGCAAGACATTTTAGCAGCTACAGGTGTAAATTCAGATACCCGTGTTAAAGATTTGAGCGATGCCGATGTAGCAGCATTGCGGGGAGAGATAGAAAGTAACTACCAAGTTGAAGGCGACTTGAGACGCTTAGAGGGGATGAACATCAAGCGCCTGATTGAGATTGGTACTTACAGAGGGCGTCGCCACCGCATGGGTTTACCAGTTAGAGGACAAAGAACTCGCACCAATGCTAGAACTCGTCGCGGGAGAAGACAGACCGTGGCAGGTAAGAAGAAAGCACCAGGTAAGTAATATTTGCCCTATTAACAGCGTGTTGATAGTTAGTCGTTTGTTGATGATTAATCGTTGTTTGGTGAGGAGTGCCAATCGACAATCAACAAGTAGCTAACTCTCCAGTTTTCCTTAACTTAATGACATTCATATGGCGCGACAACCAACTAAAAAGAGCGGAAGCAAAAAGCAAAAACGTAACGTCCCGAACGGAGTTGCTTACATACAATCTACTTTCAACAATAGCATTGTTACCATTACCGATCAAAATGGAGATGTGATTTCTTGGGCAAGTGCTGGCTCAAGCGGTTTTAAAGGGGCAAAAAAAGGAACACCTTTTGCAGCACAAACTGCCGCCGAAAGTGCAGCACGTCGAGCCATAGATCAGGGAATGCGGCAAATAGAGGTTATGGTGAGCGGTCCAGGAGCAGGTAGAGAAACCGCTATCCGAGCAATTCAAGGGGCGGGACTAGAAATTACACTGATCCGGGATATTACCCCAATTCCTCATAATGGTTGCCGTCCACCCAAGCGCCGTCGTGTTTAAACAATAGTTGGGCGGTGAGGGCAAAAATTTGAGGAAACAAAAGTGATTTTAAAGGTATGCGAGCTTTGAAGAAGTGGCAGACCTAAGAATAACTTTTATTGAATGATTGCCCTATCAGTTCTCCTCACAAAGCATAGTGGCCGTCTTTAGAAGTTTAAACATCTCCATGCATTGGCAGAGTGGAAAACTTCAGAAAACTCAATAGTTTAGTAGCGCCTGTTGGTTATTTGGGGTATCAAATAATACTTTATAAAACTGTTTGATCAACCTCGTAGACCAAGAAGGCAGAAGAGTGATTTCGGGGCAAGTGATTTGCTTGGCCTGCAGGACCTGAAAAAAAGGGAGGCTACTCCGTGGCGCAGTTTCAAATTGAATGTGTAGAGTCTAATACTGAAGAAAATAGAAGCCAGTATAGTAAATTTGTCCTAGAACCTTTAGAGCGCGGTCAAGGAACGACGGTTGGCAACGCCCTAAGACGAATTTTACTATCAAATCTCGAAGGAACAGCAGTCACAGCAGTGCGGATTTCAGGCGTCACACACGAATTTGCCACAGTTCCGGGCGTGCGGGAAGATGTGCTGGAAATCATCATGAAGATGAAGGATGTCGTCCTCAAAAGCTATTCTGCTCAACCTCAGATCGGTCGGTTACTCGTGACAGGTCCAGCAATAGTTACTGCAGCACACTTTGATTTGCCCAGTGAAGTCGAAGTCATCGATCCGACGCAGTATGTAGCAAGCCTCAATGATGGGGGAAAGCTAGAAATGGAATTTCGGATTGAGAGGGGCAAAGGGTACCGCACCGTCGAAAGAGGTCGTGAGGAAGCCACATCTTTGGACTTTCTCCAAATTGACTCGGTATTTATGCCCGTGCGAAAAGTTAACTACAGTGTAGAAGAAACCCGTGGAGATAACGGAATACCAAAAGACCGTTTGCTATTGGAAGTTTGGACAAATGGCAGTCTTAACCCCCAAGAAGCACTCTCCTCTGCTGCTACTATTCTGGTAGATCTGTTCAACCCGTTGAAAGATATTTCGATTGAACCAACGGATACGGGATCTGACATCCCAGACGACCCAACCGCTCAAATTCCGATTGAAGAATTACAACTCTCGGTCAGAGCATATAACTGTCTCAAACGGGCGCAAGTCAACTCCGTCGCCGACTTATTAG
>JAQYWP010001244.1 GCA_029379285.1 Rhizonema sp. PD38 | reverse complement strand
TTTTTTAAGGGGACACATAGTGCGAGAAAAAAAGGTGAACGTAAGATCCACGCCAGTTGCTTTCCGACGCAATGCGACAGGAACGCACTGGCTCCCTAATTTTAATTATGGGTATTCTCTTTTTACTTTTTACTTTTTAAAGTAATCGCTCCCCTGTACTCCTTAATAAGTTAATTTAGCTAACAAAAATATAATAATACCCAAAGCCGAGCCAGCTATGACTTGAAAAGGAGTATGTCCCAGCAATTCCTTGAGACGAGCTTGGTTAAATTCTGGGTGTTCGTGAAATAATTCATCTATTAACTGATTGAGAATACGAGCTTGCTTACCAGCAGCTTGGCGAACTCCTGCAGCATCGTACATCACGATGATAGCAAAAACCATAGCCAGCGCAAATTCTGGAGAAGCCCAACCACTTGTTTGCCCAACACCTGCCGCCAGAGCGGAAACCAGCGCGGCATGAGAGCTAGGCATTCCTCCTGCTGTAACCAAAACACTAAGATTCAGTTTACGATTTTTCACTAGCTCGATTATGAGCTTTAATAGTTGAGCAATCAAACAAGCTACCAGAGCAACCAGCAACACCTGGTTGTCTAATATGTCGCCTAAATCCTGCATGGTATTTTGGTGTTTGTTATTAAGGATTGCCGATCACCGTTTCGTATGCCCTACAGTTGTAGGTGTTAAAATGTATCAGATGCCACCTACTGATCTTCAATCCAAAATGAGTTCAGTGATTCCGACTCGTAATAAATTTCGCTATTGCTTGGAGCGGCAATGCTTTTTCCCCAAAGGGTTCTAATTCAAGACTTGCGGCATTAACTAACTCTTGAGCACGATGACGGGATTGTTCTAACCCCCAAAGGCTAGGATAAGTTACTTTACTTGCTTTTTGGTCTTTGCCTGCGGTTTTGCCTAATTGCTCTTGAGTGGAAGTGATATCGAGAATGTCATCGACAATTTGAAAGGCAAGCCCAATATTTTGAGAATAGCGAGATAGCCTTTGTATGTTGTCTGGGGATGCTCCTGCCAAAATACCACCACTGAGGACGCAAGCTTCTAAAAGAGCAGCTGTTTTGTGATTGTGAATGAAATTGAGAGTTTCTAAAGAAATGTCTGTTTTGCCTTCCGATTCTAAATCGAGTACTTGTCCCCCAACCAAGCCAGCTGCTCCAGTTGCACAACCTAAGCGAGCAATGACTTGCAAGACTCGATCTAACGGGACATTTTGAGTATTGTTAACAACATACTCGAATGCGTAAGCTAACAAACCATCCCCAGCCAAAATGGCAATATCTTCGCCATAGACTTTATGATTGGTTAGCTTTCCCCGACGATAATCGTCATTATCCATTGCCGGCAAGTCGTCATGAATAAGCGACATTGTATGGATCATTTCCAAGGCGCAAGCAGTAGGCATTGCCATCGCTATTGTACCGCCGATCATTTCACAGGTAGCAAGGCACAGAATAGGACGCAGACGCTTACCACCAGCTAAGAGCGAGTAGCGCATTGCCTCGTAAATTTTTTCTGGATAACGCATGGGTATCGCTTTTTCCAGAGCAACTTCACAAAGCTTTTGTCGCTCTTTCAAGTAGACTAACAGGTCAAATTCTGCTGACTCTGGAATTTTTTGAAGGTTATCAGCTGCTACCATCCTGAAAATTTCCTTGTTGTTCTGTCATGTAAGTAACAATTTTAAAGGAAAGAGTCATCCATCAACTGACTAATGACAAATCCTATTTCCACTTTTGGCTATAACTATCCACCGTGTTTTGTAACAACATGGCAACAGTCATTGGACCAACACCACCAGGAACTGGGGTGATAAATTCTGCCAATGAAGCAACTGAGTCAAAGCTGACATCCCCAACTAAGTGACTGTTTCCATTGGCATCAGTAACACGATTCATTCCCACATCTACCACAACAGCGCCAGGTTTTACCATTTCTGCTGTAATTAGTTCCGGACGACCTACAGCTGAAATTAGAATATCAGCTTTTTTGGTAATAGCTCCCAAATCGGATGAGCGCGAGTGGGCGATCATCACAGTCGCATCTTCCTCAAGTAGCATTAACGCCATTGGTTTACCCACCAAAATACTGCGTCCCACGACCACTGCGTGCTTTCCTTGTAAAGAAATGTCATATTCTTTTAACAACCGCACAATCCCATACGGAGTGCAACTGCGTAAACCAGGTTCTCCCCGTACTAATCGTCCTAAGTTTACCTCATGCAGTCCATCAACGTCTTTATTTGGCGCAATTTGATGTAAAAGGACGTTAGCATCCAGGTGGTTGGGTACAGGCAATTGTACAAGAATGCCATCGACAATTTCATCTACAGATAGTGCGGCGATCGCTTCTATAAGTTCTGCTTGAGTTGTTTCGGCTGGGAAATGTTTACCAAATGAGGCAATCCCCACTTTCGCACAGGCTCGTTCTTTACCCCGTACATAAGCAGCTGAAGCTGGATTATCCCCAACCACCAGCACTGCTAAACCTGGCGGACGCCCTATTTGGGGTTGCAACTTTGTAATGGTAGCAGAAAGTTCAAGGTTAATTTTCGCCGCCACCGCTTTACCGTCAAGAAGTTTGGCAATTTTTGGTTCCATAAAAATTCTCACGCTTTGTAGGTTTTGGGGAGACAGGGGAAGCAGGGG
>JAQYWP010001243.1 GCA_029379285.1 Rhizonema sp. PD38 | reverse complement strand
TGCTTCAAGCATAGCAGCAAAGCTGAATTACACTCGCCCTTTTGTAGATACAGATATTAGGAAAGAATGTATGGATATTTTAGTAGATAACTTGTTCATCAACTCAAAAAAGAAAGACGATTCAGTGCCCCAAGGGATTCCAGGATACTTAATCCGCAGCACAGCACGAGCGAATGTGGAAGATTCACAAGATATCCGACGAGATGATATCTACCCAAGTATTCAAACGGTGATCGATCTCCTTTATACAAAGAGCAAAAAGAATACTCAGGATTCTAACGATCTGGGCGTGGTGATCGCTATTCATGGATACAATACAGGAAGTGCTGATATTGATTTAACCATAGAACCAGAGAGCGATGATGAGATCAAAGATGGCGTTTGGAAATACTGGTATCAAAATGTTAATAAATATATCAACAAAGACCCTGTTATTTCTCAAAAATCGGATAGCCTAGTTTTTTTAGGTTATCGGTGGCCCTCTGAAAGTGTAATAGGTAAAAATTTTAGCACTTCCTTTAGTGCTTTACCCTTTCTACTCAATGGTCTGCTTTGGGGAAGCTTGATTGTTGGACTCATATCTCTAGTCTTCTTTTTTTGGTTATCTTCCCCACTCTTCATTTTTCCCATTATTCTCGGTACATTTGGATTTGCCTTTATTTTCAGCTTGCTGATGCTGCGTGTAATTGTATATTTTCGGGATTCATACCGGGCAACCAACTACGGGGTCAATGATCTGGTTGAATTAATTCGTCAGATAGATCAAGGATTGCTAGAATGTCGCATGAAAGACGAACAGTGTAATCAAGAGCATACTGACGATAAAGAAATCGCCGAAGCAGCCAAAGCCTACTGGAAGGACAATCGTGTTAAATTGTCCTTCATTGGGCATAGTATGGGTGGGTATGTAACTACACAAGTTGTCCGAATTCTTTCTGATATCTTTGACCCTAATTCTATAGGAAACTTTAATAATGAAAAAGCTGACAAAAATCCCTCTCCTCATATTGGGCGAGTTTTTAGTTTAGGGCGCTTAATTCTTGTTTCTCCAGATATTCCCGTACTAACCATTACTTCTGGCAGATCGAACTTCCTACGCTCATCGTTACGACGATTTGAAGAGGCTTATCTATTCAGTAACGAAGGAGATTTAGCTCTCCGTCTAGCTTCTACAGCTGCTAATTACTTTTCGTTTCCAGCAAAGAGCCGAACGCAGGGGTATCGACTGGGTAATGTAACTGTCCGTCCCAAGGATAAACAGAGCAGTAAGGCTCAAAAGCAGAAAGGAGAACCTCAGAGTGAGTATGGAATTGTCAACTGGAAGGATAAGGAGTTATGCAAGCCGTTACTTGAGATGAGTTCCTTGCTCAAGTACTTGGAAGTTAGTGTCTTAAATCAAACACATAACCAGGGATTAGATCCAGTTAATCAGGAAAAGCCGCACGGACAAGATAATAAGAAGACTGCTGGGGAAATGGTTGCGACACCAATTAAAGATCGCGAGTCGATCTCTGACTTTTTCACCTACTTTGATTGTACCGAGTACAAAGACTTGACAGATTATTCCCAAACAGATAAGGAGCACTACGTCATGAGCCTAGACAAACAAATTTCGCCACTCACCTTCTGGGAGTATCTGCAACTGGGCTGGGCTTATCTTGCTTATTCTACTGGAAAGCCCTTTGATCGCAATGGAAGGGATGTACACGGTGGCTACTTCTGGGGACAATTTAGTCAGAAATTAATGTATCGACTGGCATTTGTTGGCTTTCAAGAGTTTTTAGATTCTCTTTCGCCTGAACAAACAGCTACCGATACGCTTTGTTCCAATAGTTCATCACTCTCCCCAGATCAAGCAAAACGTCAGATGGCGCTAAATGAACTCTCCAGGATCATGGAGCGCAAACAGATCCAGACAGTGTTATCCCCAGAACGTTATTTTGTTGATGTAATGGGGCAAAATCGAGAAGAAGTACGAAAACAAATCCTAAATAAATCATGCACCTGATAAAAGAAAGGTAGCAATGAGTCACGAGCTAAGAGCAGCTATAAGCTCACGTGTAAAAGCGTGGGCTCCTTTTTGGGATCTACAATCATTTCATCGTCATTAGCCCGATCATGTTTCTCAAGTTTCCTTTGAAGGGCTGGGGTTTACTTTTCCAAGTCACAGCTATCTTCATCTTACAGCAATTTTCACCTAGATGAACCGCACTATTGGTAAGGGCGAACGGCCCTTCAGGTTCGCAGTCCCCTACGGAGGGAAACCCTCCTTCAGGGCTGTCTCACCGTGACGCTCGAAGACTCGCTAACGCTACGCTAACGCCCCTACGACTGTGGTCTAATTATCTGAAAATTGCTGTAATTGCTGATGAATTTGGATGTTGGATGAGGATATAGGCATTGAAAACGATTCAGCAACTAGAGAAGGTTATAGAAGTTCACTATTTGGATCGCATCTGATACTGCTATGTATGCGTATCATGTGATTTGCAGTACCTCAATTAACCGATTTTGCCTCAAAGGTTGCCTAGACAGTGGTTCAAGCAGGAATGAAGGCAGGAAACAGGAGTGCGGTAAGGAGCGATGACATAGAACGCCCTCCTAACTACTGTCAAAATTGGTTTTTTCTTATATTAATACACGTTAAAAGCAGCAATTTATAC
>JAQYWP010000234.1 GCA_029379285.1 Rhizonema sp. PD38 | reverse complement strand
TCACCGCAAAGGTATAGGTGCCAGAATTGATCGCAACATCACAATAAATCTGAATATTTTGCTCCTCAATGCGACCGTCCGGGTTAAGGCTTAGGAAACGCTCAAAGTAATCTTCAATTTCAGGATGGGTGTGTCGCACCTTGTTAGAAACGGTGGGAATCAGAATGGCATCATCCGCATAATTCCTCGCCACTTCACTGGGTTTGCCCGTTTGCAGCGACTTATCCCACTGCTCAAATAACGCCGCAATATCAGCTTTTGTTACCGTTGGACAACTGGTAGCTGCGTCAGCGGGACGAGAAAAGAGGAGCAACAATGCAAATAAACTAACGACAATCAACGAGATTTTTTTCATAGCGTAATTACCTGAGCGGAAAGATTGCTACTTAATGCAGTGTATAAGTCTGGGAAACAACCGACAGTAACGCCGCTCGATAGAGTCTATCCAAACCTAGCCACAAGTGGATAAATCTAGTCAACCGGAAAGATAGCGGTCAATCTTTTAAACATAAGGCATTAATTCCTCTCACCTTAACAAGCAAGAGCGAATGTACTGTCATATCTTGCTAGAAAATAAATGTAGTGCGGAGTACACCGATTGCAATGCTTATTATATAATGATTATGATTATCAAAGCAATAGTGATTCCAGAAATATTTGTTGAAGATGGAAATTGGACAAAAATGTCATCTCAGACTTAGAGTATATCCGAAAAATCTGTCACAGATGGCGAGTGCAGTATTTATTGGTAGCGCGAACGTCTCTATAGTACGTGAGAACGGGATTGAGAAAAGCAAGGTCTCAAAAACCCTATCCACGAGTACAGTTGGAAGAAACCCATCAAAATCCCGTAAAGTGAGAAAATCACCCTACCATTGTTGAGCAGTATTGCCAATCAGGACGGTTTTTCAGTCATTCACGACACAGGAACCACTACTAAAGTGATCGGGCTGCTGGATTGTTCCGGATTTTGTCAAGCGGTTGCATCTGTTAAAACTGCGAAATTCCGCTCAAAAATTTGACCGGAAATATGGCGGAGTCAGTACGATGATGAAATTAGCTGTCTATGGTAAGGGAGGAAACGGAAAGACACATCATGCTAAGTAAAAAAGTTCACGTCCGACAATATACCGTCAGAGCACATACGCGTACCATTCGTATCAGAGTTTATAAATTCATCTGCCAATACTGCCGTGTAGCAGTGGAAAGAGAGACTTATGCCACTTGCTGTCCAAAATATGGAAACAAATGCAATGGCGTAAAAAGCAAGTGTTTACGTAATCAGCAGTGACCATTATCCATTATCAGTTGGCAGTTAAGTAGAGCTTGCTGAAAAAGTCATAAAAAAGCAAGATAGAGATTGATTTAGTTGCTCAACAAAGGTCAGACATAAGTGTCATTATCTGCAAATAGAAAAATTAGCTTCTTCCACTTCTTTGATGGTTTCTAGGAGTACTTCTGATTCAAGCTTTCCACTCCAAAATGCTTCTAATGCTTTCTTAACTTCCCGGTTTTTACCAATACGGGGATAGCCTAATGTTGCGGTTTGAATCTGCATCGATTTCTGTTCCTTTAGAGACTAATTGATTGAGATACTAATGTCAAGTCTGCTTTATGCCTCGGTTTTAATGTCATGGAATCTTAAAATGAGCATCGCTGTGTTGATACTGAGCAGGGTTTTCTTGTAGGACTTTGTACTGCTAGGGTTAATAAAGTCTGTTGCGTAATTTAAATACACAACAGATCACTGTGGTAGGTGAAACTAATGAGAATAATTATCATTTAAAAAAGTTGGCTTGTCAACTGCTAGAATCAGTTTTTTCGGATTTGAACGATAATGCAGCTTCACGAAACGAGTGTTGATGCCAGTTGCAGTCTTATTTCCGCTGCCACCGGGTTTCCCCATTCGGTAAGTCAGTTAGGGTAACACCCATTGCCTGGAGTTCATTACGCATGCGATCGGCTTCAGCAAAACGCAACACTCTCCGGGCAACTAGACGTTGCTGTACCAAAGATTCAATCACACTGTCTTGCACTTGCGTTTGGGAGTTGCTGCCGGGTACAACCGTTACCTCCAAGCCGAATACTTTTGCTAGATGTACGAGGGTTTGCCACTGCTGTTGCAATTGAGGAGAAGACATTTCACTCAAGCCTTGGTTTAACAGCGCATTGCATTCACGCCGTACCAATTTTGCACTTTTCAACAGAACTGCCAATCCGGACGAGGTGTTGAAGTCGTCATCCATCGCGGTTTGGAAGCGACTCACAACAGACGGTAGTAAGGTATCGGGTTCTTCCAAGTTCCAGCCCAACTGCTGATTATATTGATAACCGCACAGCAAGCCTTCCTTGAGAGTATGCCAACTATTTTCGGCAGCAGATATTGCCTCTTGTGTGAAGTCTAACGGCTTGCGGTAATGTGCCTGAAGGACAAATAGCCGCACTGCCATTGGGTCAACTCCTCGCAACAGCAGTTCGCGGATAGTGGTAAAGTTACCAATAGACTTGGACATTTTCTCGTTGCTAACTGTTACCATGCCGTTGTGCAGCCAGTAATTTGCTAGCGGCTTACCCGTCACAGCTTCCGATTGGGCAATCTCATTCTCATGGTGGGGAAACACCAAATCTCCCCCTCCACCGTGAATATCAAGAGTTTTCCTCAAAATAGGCGGCAATGAAGCGTTCTGCTACCTCTGCCATTGAGGTTCCTTCTGCCTGAGCACGATTGAGAATCTTGTCATCAATGTCTGTGAAATTCTGGATGTAAAGCACCTGATACCCCCGCCATTGGAGATAGCGGCGCACTGTATCCCAGACGATGTAGGAGCGAGCATGACCCAGATGACAGTAATTGTACACGGTGACACCGCAGCAGTACATAACTACCTTCCCAGGTTCCATTGAGGTAAAGGGTTGTTTGCGTCGGGTAAGTGTATTGTAAATGGTCAGGGTCATATACGGATTATTCGGTTAAACTAGGGTGAGCGAAACACCATTAAAAAAACAACTTCTCGCGCCAGTATGACAAGCAATACCTCCTACTTGCTCAACTTTAAGCAGGATGGTGTCGCCGTCACAATCATAAAATAGTTCTTTGACCTTTTGGATATGTCCGCTTGTAACACCTTTATGCCATAACTCGCTACGGGAACGGCTCCAGTAATGCACTTCGCCAGTTTCCAAGGTATGCTGAATCGATTCGGAGTTCATCCACGCCATCATAAGGATAGTACCGTCAAGATAGTCTTGGGCGATTGCCGGAATTAAACCTTTTTCATTAAATTTAAGCTTTTCAATCCACAATAGATTTTGATTCATAAAAATATGCTGTAGCACATTGGTTTAAGCCAATCAAAGAAGGATTCAAGGTAAAGTAGAAATGCCTGGATAAAAGCATTTCTACCAATACGCAAAAAACCTCCTTGTGATCAACAATGCCAATGTTGAAATCAAGTTATTAGTGAAAGGTTTGACTATGCCGGATGAGGTTTATAAACTCCTGACGAGTGCGTGGATCTTCTAAAAACACACCCCGCATTGCACTGGTGACAGTCCAAGAACCTGGCTTCTGCACGCCACGCATCACCATACACATATGGCTTGCTTCCACAACAACTGCTACACCTTGGGGTTTGAGTAAACCTTGCAATGCATCAGCAATTTGTAGGGTAAGGCGTTCTTGCACTTGTAAACGACGTGCATACATTTCACAAATCCGGGCAATTTTAGATAGTCCTATCACCTTACCATTGGGAATGTAAGCAATATGAGCGCGACCAATTATTGGTAGGATATGATGCTCGCAAGAACTGAATAGATCGATGTCCCGGACTAACACCATTTCATTGGCATCTTCTGTAAATACCGCACCATTTAGTAGTTCATCTAAAGATTCATTATACCCTTTAGTGAGGAACTGCAAGGCTTTTACAACTCGAGTTGGAGTATCTTTTAGTCCTTCTCGGTCTGGGTCTTCTCCTAACCCAATCAGCAAAGTACGCACAGCCTGCATCATTTCTGCTTCGGTTACAGTAGGCAGCTGATTCGATAAAGATGACAAAACTTCTTCAGAAAAAGTTAGTTCGGTACCAATCGATAGGGTCATTTTCCCAAAGTTATTATTTGTTGACTATTCCACCAACTATTAACTGCTAATTAACACTAACACTTCTTAATCATACCAAACATTCATTAAGTAGGGAGTGAATTTTATTGGTATCTAAATGTCTTCCAATGAAAACCAATTGATTCTTAGGTTGAGTTCTCCATTCATCGGCATCTAAGTCATAACGCGAACCACTGAGTTGAAAAATATGCCGCAAGGGACTATCACTGAACCAAAGGAGACCCTTGGCACGAAAAATATTTTGGGGCAATTTTTCGGAGAGAAATGTTTGAAACTTATCGATATTAAAGGGGCAATCGCTTTGGAAAGACATAGAAACAAATCCATCATTTTCTAAATGATTGGAGTGATGATGGTGATGATGTTCGTGGTTATGGTCATGTTCATGATGATGTTCGTGGTCATGATGATCATGCTCGTGGGGATCTTCTGACATTTCGGATGTATACTCATCTATTGGAGTTAAACCCACATCTAAAATTAATGGCAAAGCTACTTTACCATATTCAGTATGTAGAATTCTCGCTCCCGCTTTAACATCCTGGATATAAGCTTCTAATTCGTCCAGCTTTTCTTTGGTAACAAGGTCAGTTTTATTCAGCAGGATTACATCCGCAAAAGTTATCTGTTTTAATGCTGCGTCACTTTCGTAATGGTCAGGGGTAAACGCAAGAGAATCTACCACAGTTATGATAGAATCCACTGTAGTGAAATCCCTGAGTTCTGTACCGAGAAAGGTGAGGATAATCGGCAGTGGGTCGGCAATACCAGTAGTTTCAATCACAAGATAATCAATAAGTTCTTCTCGTTCTATAACTCGATAAACAGCATCGACTAATCCATCGTTAATTGTACAGCAAATGCAGCCATTGCTCAGTTCTACCATATCCTCATCCATCGCTACAAGCAATTGGCTGTCGATATTAATGTCGCCAAATTCGTTAACGAAAACAGCAACTTTTAAGTCCTGCTTATTCTGGAGAATTTGGTTAAGCAGCGTGGTTTTGCCACTGCCCAAAAAACCTGTAATAATTGTGACTGGTATTCCCACTTTAGGGATATCAAGCACAATCGGGTTTGTTTGTGTCTTTATTTCTGTATTAGTCATATTTCCGGAAATTAATGATAACGATTATCATTGTAGCAAAAAAAGTCTTTTGCTCCGACCTTGATTTGTTCGTGCTTCACGAAGGAATGTGAGAAAGGGCCAGACTCGGCTTAACAATAGCTGGAACAATTTTTTCACAAGCCATTCTGGCACCAGATAAATTCCGCGCAGTTGGCCCCACTTGTAGTGCAGCTAAGCCACCCATGATAAATAATTCACAACCTGGCAAACGCAAACAAGTATCCAAAACAGGGAAACCTTTCACAATAGGAATTGAGTAAGCTTCTATTATTTCTGTTAATAAAGGTTCACTCATGACATCGAATTTGCTTCCAGTGGATAACCAGATACGCTCGTATTCATAATTACTACCATTACTACATTTCACTAACCAATTCTTACCCAACCACTCAGCCTGAAGGACTTGGCAATTTTCATCAATTCTCAGATTACCAGTACGCTCTTGTCGCCGCAGTTGCATTGCGATCACTGGTGTCATTGAACCACCGTTTCTTGCCTGCTGAATTATGGAAACGCGTTTCTCCCAATCTAATTCGGCAAAAAATGCCTTGAGATACTTTGGTCCTAACCAACCTGGTTCGGCATCGAATAATTTTTCTTGCAATTGTCGCCGAATCATCAAGTGTACTTTTGCACCATGAGATAGCGCACCTAATGCCAAGTGTCCACTCGTCAACCCTCCACCTACAATCAACACTCTTTCACCTACCAACTGCAATCCCCGTAGATCGACTGTTTGGGAGTGGCAAAGTCTATCTTGGGGATATGTTGACTGAATCAAGTTCGTCCAATCAGGTATCTGAAGTTGAGCGCTACCTGTTGCTAGTACGACTCGCCGCGCAATTATCGCACTCCCGTCTTGCAACCATAAGCGGAATCGAGGAGGAAGACAATGAGATAAGGGTTCAATTCTCCTCACTCCTAAAGGAATAACGTGCTTGTGCAAATGCCAACGGCAAATCACATCCTGACAAAAGTCATCAAATAGCTGGGTTCCAGGTAAATCATAAGGGGCAAAAAGTTCATCTTGACGAGATTCAGCAAATTTCCGCAAGGCGAAAGGGTTTGGATCTGGATGGTGGACAGCAGGGGAGCGCAAATGGGGGATTTGCAAAGCTACAAATTGGTGTTGCCATCGACTCATCCATCGACCACTCGGGTCAAATACCAGAAGTTTATGCCTAATCTTCTGCCGTTTTTGCAGCAGATGTGTAATTAAAGTAAGAGCATGAGGTCCCGCCCCAATAATTGCTAGGTTTATTTTTGCAGGAACGGTGGTCATAATTTGCAGTGTGACCAGTTTGTGGTTATGATAATCATTATGATAAGTGAGAAAGATAAGCCCAGCAATGACATTTTCTGCTCATCCTACCTAAAATAAAAAAATGATTATCATTATTTTATGACTGTACCTATAATCACTGTCGTCGCCGGACCAGTCGGTTGTGGCAAAACCGCTTGGATTTACCAACAACTGGCTCTCTTAGAGGAGAAACTTCGTGTTGCTCATGAAAATATATTGTATTTCAGCCCTGGTACTGGGAGCGTTCCCATTGACCAGACACGCCTTGCTACGAACTTTCCTACAGTTAAAGTCTTTAATGACGGTCAAGAAGTTGAGTTTTTCCACCAACTAGCCGTAGCAGATGCTGTCTACATAGAATTAGGATTTCACTTGGAATTAAGCGCAGTAGCCCAAATATTAGACACTTTACCGTACCTTGGAATAGCAGTTTTACCACCACACCTCAAAGATTCAGAGTGGCATTCTTGGGCAAACGAGATTGTACTAGGATCTAATGTCCCTACTAGTCTTGTACAAGCCCGATTGTGGCGAGCATCCAGAACTGGTCAAGTTATAGATGAAGACAGTTTGCACGAGTTTTGGTACGAAATAACACATGGTGCTTACGGTCAAGTAGTCCGTGCGAAGGGAATTTTTAATGTTCCCGATGGTAGATCAGTTTACGCTGATTTTGTTGCGGGTGTTCCGTCAACCCATTTTCTAGAATTAGATCTCCCACGTTACTTAGAAGGTGTACCCCAGCGTTTCAGTGGTTTGGAAATGTTTGGAGAAAACTTAGATGAAGAAATTTTGAGACAAACTTTGCAAGAGTGCTGTTTGTCTCAAGCAGCAATTTTACATTACCAACAACAAGTAAAAGAGATTCTACATCAGGAGACACAAGCGTGAAAATAGCGGTGATGTCATGTATTCATAGCAACTATGAAGCTTTAGATGCTGTCTTGTTAGATATCGACAAGCACTCATGCGAAAAAATTTATTGTCTCGGTGATTTGGTAGGATATGGTCCTTACCCGAATGCAGTCATTGCACAAATAAGCAAACTAGATATTCCCACCTGTGCAGGATGCTGGGATGAAGATATTACTGAAGGGCTGAATGCTTGCGATTGCAGCTATCCCTCTTTAATATCTGAGAAACGGGGAAAATTGGCTCACGAATGGACTAATAAAGAAATCACACCAGAAAATCGTGAATTTTTGGCACAATTGCCCCATAGTTTGCGTGAAGGAAACTTAACTTTTGTTCATGGCAGTCCACACAGCAACCACGAGTATTTGTTACCAGAACTCGATGCTTTTGTGGCACTTGAACGAGTACATTCCGTGGGTGCAGATGTACTATTTTGTGGTCATACTCATGTGCCTTATATCCGTGTTCTGGATGCAGGGAGTTTACAATTTCGCGTCAAAAGTCGGGATACAGAAGAACAGGAAAAAACCTTTACTTACCCTCTCAAGCGAATTGTTAATGTTGGTTCAGTGGGAGAACCCCGACATGGGCGACCGAATGCGACTTATGTAATTTATAACACTGATACTCAAGAAGTGACGCTAAGAGAAGTCCCTTACGACTACCAGAAAACTTGTGCCGCAATTATTGCTCATGGCTTACCTGCCATTTTTGCTTGGCGTTTGGCACATGGGTTGGAATTTGCGGAACGGGCTGATGATCCAACTCATGTTTGTACGAGGTAATGGGGGTTAGCGGTTAGATGAATAAATGGGCAATTTTAAGCGGAATTGAGGGGAATCTCGCAGCTTATGAGGCTGTGCTGGTAGATATAAAGCGTCGAAGTCGTGAAATAGAGGCATTATATATTCTCGGTGATTTAGTTGGACCAACACGAGAATCGGAAAAGTTGGTGGAAAGGGTGCTTAATCCCCAACGTGGAGAATTAGAAGCTCTGGTTTGTAAGGGATGGTGGGAGGAGCAGTGTTTGATTTTACACGGTCTTGGTGCTACTGGGGAACCAACTCAATTAATGGCGAAATATGGAGGAGAAACCGTTAAGTCGCTGTGGGAGTGTGTTTCCCGTCAAACTGTGGAATGGTTAAGGACTCTTGATTTTGGCTTCTTTGAACTGGATTGTTTGTTAATTCACGGTACAACTGTCTCTGTTGACGAGGAACTGACAACAGATACTTCTCCAATTATGATGTGCGACCGCCTCCAAAGGATGCAAGCCAACACGTTGTTTTGTGGTCGTTCTGGTTTGGCTTTCCAGTATCAATTACAAGCAGGTTCCATCACGACAGGAGTTACAACCTTGGATCGTCAAACTTCTCCCCAAACCTTCAATATTGCCCTACGTCAAGTTATTGGGGTGGGTAATGTAGGGCGGACACCAGGAGAAGCAACTTATACTCTCTACAACCCAACCACAAATCAAGTTCAATTCAAGACTGTCCACTACGGGGTAAGTAAGGGTTTTGGAGTTAGCAAAAATAAGTCTATCTAGAATTATAGCACTCAAACACTTTGTGTGCTACAAGCCCTATGTAGAGACGACATGATTGAACGTCTCTACATTTACTTTCTGAACATATATGTGACTTAATGAAAACAGCTATAGATATTCCACCGATGTACGGATATAAAAGTTGAAGACGTTCTGGAGCTTGCTGGCTGTAGAAAACAGGTCCACCATGTTTGCGTTAATTGACCAAACATAGGACGCTGAGCGTTCTCAATTGATGTGATACCGCCGATTCATTCATATTAAAGGTAAGCGTTAGATCCTCCACACACAATTATTGCAGCACCAGAATTGTGATCATTCGTAACCGATGTCAAAGACAATCAGTTAGAATTTCTCGATTATCGTTACCATTTTCAAAATGAACGCAATTGTCTCGTTTTTCGTTCTAATAGTAGACCGCACTTTCCCAATCTCTCTACTTTTCCACATCACAAGCATTTACCCGATAATGTTATTGGTTCTCACAAACCTGAAATTACTCAAGTACTAAAAGTGGAAGTAGAATCAGCAGAAGAAAGCTTATCCTCATGTGAATCAAGCTGTGCAGGAATTGGTAGCAATAGCAAGCAGCAGTCAATCCTTAAGTCATCCAGCTTCTTGCTGTTAGATATCCAGAATGATTTACCCCAGATACATGCTAAGTCTGATTGACAGCTTGACGGGAATTAAGTAGTATATACCACATATTATTTTTGAAAATGAATACCATTATTATTGATAAAATCGAGACGGCAACGAAGGCAGATCAAAGGTGGAACTACAATTTATGCGTACAATGTGTGAAGACATCTTTCAATTAATTAGGGATATTCTTCAAGTTCAAAGTCGCTTACCTCAATGGCAAAGAGTGAGCACGACTAGCCTCTTATCCTTCTCCTTACTAGTTCCACTCCTGGCTAGCTGTAACTCTGGAACGGAGACTGGTTCCACTCCTGAATCGAGCGTCAGCCCAACTCCAGTTAGCGGTGCCA
>JAQYWP010001242.1 GCA_029379285.1 Rhizonema sp. PD38 | reverse complement strand
GTGCGTTAGGAAAAAACCTGGCGAAAGGACCAACAAAGACTTTATGTTCTAGCCCAGAAATAGTTGGTAAAATAATATACTTGACTTCACCATGTTCTTCTACCAACTCATTCAGAAGCCGGATACATTCTCTTGTCGGTGCAACAGGCGTATAAATCAGCAAACCCCCTTCGTCCAGCTTAACGACTGTCATGCGAATGGGTACGACAACGTAGAAAATACCCTGTAACTGGTCAAAAGTCCAGATCGTGTCCTTAAGCACTTCTTTCCGAATTGTTCGCCGCTTGTCAAAGGGGTATAGTGGCAACGTGAACCAGAAGGACCATGAAAAGTCCTTTGGATGAATATGTTCTGCATTGCCTGTGTGTTTACTATGAGCCACTGTACGACTTACAAGAGCGTTAAATTGTTTTCTCTCATCTCCCTCGAGTTGGAGTTTAGCAAATTATTGACCGTGCTATCAATTGCCAGCTTGAGATAAGGGGGGCTGGAAACTGTAACTTAATTTATGGACAAAGCTAGTCATAGTTTACTGTTTGTTCCGCTTTTCTCGGGTCAGACGCTCAATTATGCTAGAGTTGAAAAACCGGGCTAGTTTCAAGCGCAAGCGTTAGTGGATATTGCTGAAAACTTATACCGCAGAGTTTTTTTATTGTCCATATTTATCCACTTGTGGTTAGGTTTGGGTATATTTTTAGAAGCGGCGTATAGCAATCATTTATCGTCAACTTTAGCAAAAAGGTACTATGAAGAAGCTTCAGCCTAACTGCAAGCTTTCCGTACCTGAGTTCAAGAATCCTGACGAACTGTGAACGAATTTAACTTACAAGTCGAAAACAACACCGATCGCCTAGATCGCTACCTTTCCCAAAATTTACCAAATTTATCCCGTTCCCGCATCCAGCAATTAATTGAACAGGCGGCAGTCCAACTGAACGGCGAAGTTTGCACATCTAAGAAGACAACTGTCAAAGCAGGCGATCGCATTAGTTTAGAAATTCCAGAAGCTGAACCTCTAGAACTTCAACCAGAAGATATCCCCCTAGACATTCTCTACGAAGACGACTCCCTAATAATTCTCAACAAACCTGCCGGGTTAGTCGTTCATCCGGCACCTGGTCATTCAGACGGGACACTGGTCAACGCTATCTTAGCCCACTGTCCCAATTTACCGGGAATTGGGGGAGTCCAACGTCCGGGAATTGTTCATCGTCTTGATAAGGATACCACTGGGGCGATCGTCATTGCCAAAACAGAACTCGCCCATCAACACTTACAAGCTCAACTTCAAGCCAAAACTGCAAGACGAGAATACCTTGGTATCGTCCACGGCGCACCTAAAACAGAAAGCGGTACGATTAACTTGCCCATTGGTCGCCATCCAGTAGACAGGAAGAAAATGGCAGTTGTGCCTGTAGAACAAGGTGGACGATCTGCTGTCACTCATTGGCAACTCAAAGAACGTTTGGGCAACTATACATTAATGCACTTCCAACTCGAAACTGGACGTACCCATCAAATTCGCGTCCACAGCGCCCAAATTGGTCATCCTATTGTTGGTGACCTCGTTTACAGTTCCGGTCGTTCCGTCGGGGTAAACTTACCCGGTCAAGCACTCCACGCTTGGCGACTCAAGTTGCAACATCCCGTGTTAGGGGAGCTACTTGAGGTAACTGCGCCTCCTTCCCAAATATTTACAAAGCTGCTTGAGATTCTTCGGCGAAGAGTTGCCATCTCTCCCCAGAACTAAGAATGAAAATTTTTTTATATCTTTCTGCTTAACTAAAGTTTACAAAACATTACAAAGGACTCATAAATAGAAGATGCCATAGATTGAGTTAAAGATCGTATTAAGAACTCCTTGTATAACAACATTCGACTTGCAAATACCAAATATTGAGACTAGCCGGAGATGATAGTAAAAATGTTATATAAAATACAGAAAAAAGTTTAAGCTCTCACTAAAACTTTTTCATGCCAAGTTGCATCTCATAAGGTGATTCTGGACTGTTTTCGATGGAATACGACTCACCATAATCTATCAAACTCTTTCATAGCAATGCTTCCATTCAGTATCGATAGTTGCATTAAACGATATATCAAAGAAGCAACTAGCCGCATACTAGTTAGTTCTTAATCATGGATATCACCATACTCCATGTTATATTTATTACCTATATTTTTCCGAGGTTGATTTTGTTAAGCTAAGTTAACAAAGTTATCTGATTGTAAAGAGAATATTTCCTCAATCACACTGAAAGCTATACAAGAAACTTAGTTTCAGCTATTTGTATACGTATTTACACTAATTTACAACAATTAATAAAAAAGATGCTCTGTAGATATTTAAAATACTTATAAGCTTTAAAAGGCAATTAAAAAGTCAATCAAAAAATGAATAATTTTTTAGTAATTAAGTTGCACATAACAATGTGAATTGTTAATTATGTGATGCGCGAAAATTCCTGGAGATTATATCTTTTAGATTGATGAAGTAAGTTGCTATTCTTTAGCAAAGCAAATTCAGTATTAGTCAGGAGAAATAGAAAAAATGCAAGACGCTTTTTCCAAAGTCGTTGAACAAGCTGATAAAAAAGGTGCTTACCTAAGCGATGATGAAATCAATGGATTATCAGCACTAGTGGCTGATAGCAATAAGCGTTTAGAC
>JAQYWP010000233.1 GCA_029379285.1 Rhizonema sp. PD38 | reverse complement strand
TTCAAATCCCCTAATTTTAATTATGGGGATTCTCTTTTTACTTTTTACTTTTTAAGTTCTGGTGCCGATGATTGTCCGCATAGAGTTGCTTAGTTTCGTTTGTCATTTTTCATTTGTAATGCTATTTCCACAAACCCTGTATACAAATTGATTAGGGTTCTTTATTTTCTGGTTGATATTTACCCTCTGCCTTTTTTGTCAAAGCTATTGCTGCTAAGATAAAGAAAAAGGATGAAATGAGATGATTTTTCAAGAACTACAAACAGGCGACTACTTTCGGATACCTGGTATGAGTGCTGAGTTGGTGTACAGAAAAGCTAGTGATTCGCAATGTAGTATAAACGCACTACTACAGCCTAATTCAACTAAAATAAGCGTTTTACCGCTATTACAACCTATTCGCTCTTCCACAACAGTTATACTGCTGACGCCAACAGAAATTGCTAATTATTTCGCCACTAAGCAAGAGTACCTCAGTAGCCTTTGGAAATAAAGGTTTTATTTTGAGCTTTATTTCCAAGTTTCATGATAATTTGCCAATTCTTGCGCCGCTTCTTCTGCCAGTTGTTGCCGAATTGATAGGGGGGCAATGACTTCGCCTTTTGGTCGCCAGTCCCGCAGGCGCATGAGAACGTTGATATCGCCAGTACGTATCCAAGCTGTATAGTAAGTATCTTCCGAGGAGCGTTTGTTAAGAATATTTAAAAGTTGTTGACATTCTTGTGGATTTGAAATTTCTTGGGTTATGAGTTTTGGGAGTTGGTTGTAGGCGATCGCACGGAAAGTAGGATGGCGAAAAGTTTTGTCTACATACCACTTGGCAAAGGAACTAGGAAAGCGGAGGATGAGCAATTCTCGCGGAAGGTAGAAGTTGAAACCCCAAGCTGCATCTAATTCGGCTTGAATATCTTGGGATGTGGGGAGAGTTCCAGTATGCCACATTTCTTTTAATTGTTTGGGGACACGCGAATCTCCCCAGGCTAAAACTGTCAACCGATCTGAGGCGATGCGATCAAGGCGGTAGTTGTGCCACCCGAATTTGCTTTCAAGATCTATGCCGTAGGCGCTGAGGTATTTGGCACGACGGAGGTAATGTAGACAAACTGGGTAAACGGTGACTTTGACTTTACGTTCTGCTGCTGCTACCCAATACTCAAACTGCACAACACCACCAGGGGGTTTATGCCATAGCTGTTCTATCTGTTTCTGGTAGGTATCCACCCGATCTTGCATTTCATCGCCAAGGATATAGTCAAGGTGTAAGAAAATCCGTTGTTGCGGTTCTTGATTCAGTTGTGGAGAAGGGGAAACATCTGCTATTTGTTCCCATAGCGATCGCACTATGACATCCAAATTCGGTTGTACAAAGGCGACTGACTCCAAAATCCGCAGCAGTTGCCAAGCTTGTGGTAAGGAAAGGTGACTCAAGCTGGGTTCGGTATGAGTTTGGCTTGGAGGTTTTGGTAAATCTTTTGCAGGCAGACATTGGTACTGTCCTTTGACAGGCATCTGCAACCATCCTTGCTGAGTCAGGTGTTTCAAGTCATCCCGAATTGAACGATGTACTGTGGCAAAGGGATACTTGTGCAGTAATGGCTGTAGTTCTTCGGCACTCATTCCCGTTAGCTGGAGGATTTGCTGTTGCCATTCGGGTTCAAATTGCTGGAATTCTGAAGCAAAGACAATGTGAGAAAAAGTTTGGTAGCAAATGCAGGTGCGATCGCTACACTGTTTTGTTTGTTCGCTTTTGAGATGAGACGAGGCAAACAGGCGATCGCGTAATTGTGAGTAAATAAAAGTTTTGGGAAGTGATGTCGCCCAGTTTGTCTCACTACTATAGAGTTTATGTAACAGCACCCATAATCGAAGCGATCGTACTAAGCGATTAGAAAGTTGTCCTGCTGCCAGCTATTGCAGGATGTGAGGACTAGGGTGATAAGGAAAGCTGTTGAGCAAGGGAAGTTATGAGTTTAGGGATGTAAACAGTATTTTCCGACATTTCTCCCTCACTTGACAATTATAAGTACAGTGTTATACACTTCAGCTAAGTAAGTCGAATCCATCGACGCATCTCCTCCGAACCTTGAAAACAGCATTATTTCGTTGACATGCGTCGATAGCTTACACCGTAAGGCTTTCAGACTGTAAAATGGACGGGTTTTTCAAATTTTTTGATGAGTTTTAACAGATGCGTCGATTTGACGCCCAAAACCCGCTCCCAGTAAGGCTCCCTGAGCGAACTCTTTCCAAACCCTTTTCCCCTAACGGGGATGGAAACGGTCAGTAACCTTAATAAGGCACTATACTAGGCAAATACTTTCCAAACCCTTTTCCCCTAACGGGGATGGAAACAAAATGAAGACGAAATTGTCTCTATGGCTCGCTTGCGCTTTCCAAACCCTTTTCCCCTAACGGGGATGGAAACCCTTCTTCGCCCAACGAGTTGGCTACTTTGGAAAACTTTCCAAACCCTTTTCCCCTAACGGGGATGGAAACGATCCAGCAGCAGCGTAAGGTGCTGACCGACCCTTTCCAAACCCTTTTCCCCTAACGGGGATGGAAACTTATTCCTTTATAACTTCAGAGGCTCCTCTTAAGCTTTCCAAACCCTTTTCCCCTAACGGGGATGGAAACGCTTGGCGATGCTTGATGAGCCATTTGGCAAGCTTCTTTCCAAACCCTTTTCCCCTAACGGGGATGGAAACTTAATTCAATGGCGAATTGCGCTTTGGTCTTCCCAACTTTCCAAACCCTTTTCCCCTAACGGGGATGGAAACTTTCTGTCCGAGATTAGAGTATCCAATAAGTAAACGACCCTTTCCAAACCCTTTTCCCCTAACGGGGATGGAAACTTGGAACGTCATTATTGACTGCTAGAGCAGGTCCGAAATTCTTTCCAAACCCTTTTCCCCTAACGGGGATGGAAACTTATACTTTCCTCCTTGCGAAATATTCGCGCGGAGTTCACCTTTCCAAACCCTTTTCCCCTAACGGGGATAGAAACGATATGACATCGCTTACAACGTCCAAAGTGATTACAACTTTCCAAACTCTCTTCCCCTAACGGGGATGAAAACCTTTTCCCCACGTGAATTTCTACTGTATCTTTAGAAGGACTTTCCAAACTCTCTTCCCCTAACGGGGATGGAAACGATTAGAAGCTTGAGTCTGTTGCAACTGCTGATTCCCTTTCCAAGCCCTCTTCCCCTAACGGGGATGGAAACCTTCCACGAAGTAACCAAATGGCAGCCTCGCGTAACTTTCCAAACCCTCTTCCCCTAACGGGGATGGAAACGCCAAGATGGAATTGAGCAAGTCGTTGAATTATCTTCTTTCCGAACCCTCTTCCCCTAACGAGGACAGAAACGTCACATCATCTTCTTCAAAATTTACAAAATTATCCTTTCCAAACCCTCTTCCCCTAACGGGACGGAAACCTGCAAATAACAAAGTCGGAAAAAATCCCAGCGCAAACTTTCTAAACCCTCCTCCCCTAACGGGGACGGAAACCCAAACCGATGTATCCCGACGCCTTGATTCAGACCAGTTTCCTTTCCAAACCCTATTCCTCTAACGGGGATGAAAATTTTTTGGTACTGCTCTTGCCTCAGATGACGGGTAACAACCTGTTACTAATGCGAATCTAAGGAGCTTAAAACTATTGCTAATAGTATTTGCGTATCCCTCATACCTTGCTGAAGATGCGGGGGATTTTTAAGGAGCTTAAAAACCTATTCATCATCGTTTGAATTGTTCATTAACTAGCGCAATCGCTTAATATTTTCAATCGAGTCCCGCTTGTACGTACGCAAGCAGAAAATACCCACGCTAACAACATCCCATATCCCCAACTCAAAAGCGCATTAATTGGATCAAGTGGTGGACGGCGATCGCGTCCGGTAAAATTCTACGATGTAGGAAACCAATGGCGTAATGCCTGATAATATGTGGAAGTGCAAATACCTTCAACACCTATGAGTTCATCTCGGTTCAACGATGAAGTTGTGTTATTCAACCTTGATGATTAGGAACTGATTAAGTCAATGTTTAACTATTAGCAGCGATTCGTTGCGATAGCGCACGACTGTTCCGGGTTCAGTTAAATAAAGTGTGGTCATCGACAAAAGAAATATATTCTATATTCTATCTTCTATCTTCTTTTTTAACTAGAAGCTCTCTCTTCTATACGGATGTCAGAATAGATTCCACAAGAGCAAAAATCGTAACGTAACAATCATGTCTCAGTCTGTCGTTAAACAATTAGCAACATAAAGAAGATCGCCGATGACTGAATCAGCTTTGCGCCTACAATTGAGTAACTCTCAAATTTATCAAGGTTTAAAATACCAAGTACTATCAATTGAACTCATTAAAAGCGATTGCCTGATAGAACCGCAAGACTTAGTCAACTTGGAATTGCCAGAAGGCATTGATACTACTGGCGGTGTGGTAATTTCTGGTCGCGCACCTATCTGGTTGTATGCCTACCTGACTCATGAACTTCATCCTACTGCATGGGTTGCTTGTTATGACCCACGATTAGGTGCTGTGGTCGTCGCTACTCACTCTCGTCTTGTTCGTATCGCTCAAGTCATAGCCGTAAATTTACTGAACGAACGATCCCCCTCTAGTCAGGAGAAAATAGATAAAAATCTCTGTCCTGCCTTGATGGTAGTGGGACCACCAGATAGCGGTAAGAGTGTTTTTTCTCATGCCTTGTTTCAAAATTTACTTTCAGAAAATCCCAACATTTATCTGCAACGCGCTCATTGGGATGGAGAAGGTAACTATACTTTGGAATTAGGAGCAGAGGCAGATACCGAAGCTTTGAAAGCTTGCAATCACGGTACTCTCACCGAGCGATTTTTCCCATATCACGCTCAAGCTATTTTACAGCTACGGCAGCAAAAATCTTTAGTCATTGTAGATGTTGGCGGCATGGTACAGCCAGAGAAATTACCAATTTTAGAAGCATGTACACATTATCTGATTGTGAGTTCACAGCCAAAAGCAGTTGATGCTTGGCACGAATTTTGTCGAATACGCGGGAACTTAATGCCAGTGGCAGTCGTTCTCAGTAGTTTAAGTGAAGTAGAAATGGTGCATAAATTACTACCTTATATAGAGATAACTAGTGGCCCATGGATACGTGGACAGATGCGCTCTGTTCCCAAAGTTGTGCTGAAGCAAGTAAAATCGCTTTTGACATGTTGACAGTCTCACGGAAAAGGCTAGTTGGAATACGCACATTCCACCCGTGTTGCATAATTCTATAGAGTTTCTCAAGATTATTCTCAAGTGTTATGACTCAACCGAAACCTACATTCGATGCTGCCTTGCGAATTGCTCAACAAGCTGTCACCGTACTAGTAAAGTGGGCTGGTGCTGAATTAGCAAACGAGTGTCGCTTTCCAGACGATTGTGATGCGACTGAGCAGGCAAAGAAAATACTCAACTGGTGCGATCGCTCCCAACTCGAACAGCCACCCGACAATATTCTACAACCCCTGCGTTTGTTGTTTGATAGCGTGAAACTAGAGCAGGGTCAACAACGGGTACATTATTGGCAAGCGCAGGCGATCGCAAACAATAATCTCGTCATTCCCTATCCTCAAATAGAAAAACCAGCACCTACTGAATTCAGGGAACTGAAACAACAAATCCAAGAAGCATTGAAGCCTCTGGATAATAACGACTGGCAAAATCTTTCTCTGCTAACTTTAATCCTCGAAAAATTCGGCTCCTTCATCAGCTTTGGCGAATCTGACGTTGCTTTGGTGGATATAGCAAGAACTACTGCCGCCATCGCAGCTGCATTAGCCCATAATTCTGCTGCCACCCAGTTGAGTTTAGTCGCCGGAGATTTATCAGGAATTCAAAAGTTTATATACACCATATCTTCAGATGGAGCGCTCAAATCCCTCCGCGCACGCAGTTTTTACCTAGAATTAGTCACAGAAGAAGTCGTACAACAACTGCTAGCACTATTACAGCTTCCCCGCACTAATGTCATTTACGCTGGGGGAGGCAACTTGTATCTTTTGGCTCCAGAGACAAAGGAAACAGAAAATATTGTAGAGCAAGTACGTCAGCAATTTAATAAATGGCTTTTAGATGAATTTCAAGGCAAAGTTTTTCTCGCTCTCGATCATGTATCATTTTCTATTGAAGACATCACAAACGCGAACTTTGCCAAGCATTGGTCAAATGTGACTAGTAAACTAGCTACACACAAATCCCGTAAATTCGCTAACTATATTAATGATTTTATCCAACAGCGTGATAGTCATGAACCCTGCCGTGTTTGCCACCGAGATGATGTAGAAAATTTAAAACAGCTTAATCCCAAAGAAGCAGATTCGGTACTTGCTTGTGAAACTTGTTGCACTATGTTTAGCTTGGGTGGACAACTGTTGCACGTTGAGGCAATTGTGCGATCGCAACGGAAAGATATCCAAGGTGCATTACACACAATCTCTTTTAAACTTCCTCATACAAATGTCTATTACCATCTCTTCTCTACTTGGAAGCAAATAGTTCCAGATTCTGACATAGCTTTGTTAGTCAACGACTGGACAATAGAACATTATAAGTTCCGTCATTTCCGTAACTCTGTTCCCTTGCTATTAGGTAACTATGGTAAACAGACAGAAAATCCTGAAGAAACTGGATTCATGCGTGCTACTGAAATGGCCGAGACAGCTAAAGGTATTTCTAGAGTTGGCTTTTTACGGATGGATGTAGATCGCTTAGGAAGAATCTTTGCTGAGGGTTTAGATAAAAAAACCTTACCTAGAATCGCTGGGCTTTCCCGGCAAATAAGTTATTTCTTTAAAGTTTACCTCAACAGGCTAGCTGCAGCAAGAAAAGAAAATGTATTCAATACTATCAAACAATTAACGCCAGAAGATGACCGATTAAATCTACTATTTATCTATGCTGGTGGTGATGATTTGTTTGTCAGTGGTGCTTGGGACGAAGTCGTAGAATTTGCTTTTGATGTTTATCAGTGTTTCCGGGCTTATACAGGGTATAACCCAGATATTACTTTATCGGCAGGAATTAGCCTTGCAGACGCGAAGTTTCCCCTCTATCTAGCTGCTAAAGAATCAGGTGAAGCGGAAGATTCTGCTAAAGGAAATGGTAGAGATAGCTTAAGCTTATTTGAAAAAGCTTTTAAGTGGAGTGAGTGGTTGGGATCTGAAAATATAAATGCAAGAGATCTTGAAGTATTCGACACAGATATAAAAGCATATTTAGGAACAGAACATAAACTTGATCTATTTGGTGTTTTCCCTTTAGTAAATATAATAGAAAAGCAGCAAATCGAAATTAATTATGCTCGGAGCTTTATTCGTAACCTTTTAAATACCGCTCAGATACAGGAGCAAATGATTGAAGAAATTGAAGAGCAACGCAAAAAGCAGCACTACGAAAATCAACTTAAAGATATTCGCTATTATCTACATTTACCAAAGATAGCGTATACTTTGGCAAGACTACCTAATCACATAATAGACAATCATAGCTTTACTCCGATTCGTAAATCTTTAATGAATCAGTATAACGCGCCGTATTTTCGGGCTATTGCAACTTGGATTGAATTACTAAACCGTCATAAAAATAATGACACAACAAATTCAAAGATCTAATTCCGGTGGCGATATAGTCAAAAAGATTGTTGATAAAATCAATAATTTAGCTCCTGGATTAAATGAATACAAAATTCGTGAGCTAGTTGAAGATACCGAAAAGCTAGGTAAAAAGCTTGTTGAAGAAGGACTAAAAACTAATCAAATTCGTAAGTTTTTAGATGCTGTAAATCGTTTGAAAGCTATTTTAAATAAAGATGAAAGTAAAAGTTTTTCAACAATAGAATCGGATTTAGTCTTCTTACGACCTCAACTTGCTTATGCTGCAGCACGGCAGCAAAAAAATAATAGAGATATGGGACCTGTAGAGCCTTTGAAACAAGTTTTGGAAGCGGCAATCAAAAAAGTGAACAATACAGACGATTTTGATAGATTTGTTCAACTAATAGAAGCAGTAATTGCTTACCACAAAGCAGCAGGAGGAAAAGACCAATGACCACGTCAACCAGCAGTTTTCAACAAAAGCCTTTACTCGGTAAATTTCGGATTACTAGTACACTATTGGTAAAAACTGGTATTCATATTGGAGGTGGTGGAGAAAGACTAGCCATTGGTGGGCTGGACAAGTCCGTGATTCGCAATCCCCTGACTAAATATCCTTATTTACCAGGTTCATCAATCAAGGGCAAGTTACGCTCAACTTTAGAGCGTTTGTTGAAGAAACCGTTGAATCGTTCCGGTGGTAGTGGTACTTATCGTTATGAAAGTGATGATTTGGTAGATGGTTTTACGGAAATTAAACAAGATAATTCCACTCTTTTGATTCGGTATGATGGTGCTAGTCAGTGTGAAGTCTCTCGAATTTTTGGCTCAACGGGGACAAACTGTTGGATCAAGAACGATGTAGTCTCTCAACAAAGATTAGAGCGAGTATCTGGCGTCGAATCACGAATAATTGTTACAGCTAATAGTAGGGAAAATAGATTTGGTAGATTTAATAAGCAAGGTGAAGAAATTAGACAAGGAGAAATTCAAGAGCA
Source organism: Rhizonema sp. PD38 (assembly GCA_029379285.1). Lineage (GTDB taxonomy): Bacteria > Cyanobacteriota > Cyanobacteriia > Cyanobacteriales > Nostocaceae > Rhizonema. Next base: position 1,392 of record JAQYWP010000233.1, on the reverse strand, counting down.
ATACATAAAGGTTAAAGGACGAAATTCACCAGCTCGTTTAATAGTAAGGGACTGCCATTTATTAGATGAATCAGTGAAGTTGCTGGAGAGAGTAGACACTGGGCTTTACATGACAGAGTGGAAGTTTGAAAATGGGATTGATAGAGTGACAGCAGCAGCAAACCCCAGACAGGTGGAACGCGTGCCAGCAGGTTCAAAATTCCAGTTTGAATTAGTTTACACTGTGGAAGATGCCACGCAAGCGATACAAGATTTGCAAAACATTGCGATCGCTCTCGCTATTCTTGAAGATGACGCCCTTGGTGGACATGGTTCTAGAGGTTACGGCAAAGTTACATTTCAGAACTTTGAATTTTCCTATCGCAACTTCGATGAATACCGTCAGATTACTAACACACCTCCAGGAGCATCCGGTTTACAACCAATTGCACCTGTTGCCAACACACAAGCACTCCTAGATAACTTTGGACGTTTGCGTCACGAGATCGAACGGCGCTTACCGTCACAAAATGGTTCGTAGTTGCGCTGAACACGCTCTCAACACTATGCGCTGAAGCGCAACTACGAGCCTATCTTTTATTTGAATTACTATGAGCATGAATACCTGGAAATTAGTTAAACTCAACTTTGGGCGCTCTCCTGCTCATTTTGGAGAATTAAGGATTGGTATTGAAGAAACGAGCGAACGGGTGCGTTCAGATACATTATTTAGTGCTTGGATTAGTACCTATGCGCGGTTGTTTGGTAAAGTTGCAGTTGAGGACTTGTTGAAGCAGTTTCTGAAGCAACCTCCTGTGCGGATTAGTTCTACCTTTATTTATCGAGAACACAAGAACCACACAGTCTATTATCTTCCCCGTCCTCTAAATTTTCCAATCAACTACCCTAAAAATGACTTAGAGTTTTTCAAAACATACAAAAAGCTGAGCTACTTGCCTTTGGGAGTATGGCAGCGATGGTACCAAGGAGAAGGATTTATCGAAGGCGATCGCGAAGAGTTAATTGCTGAAACTAAAGGTAAATCTGAGGGAGATTTGCGGCAAGCAGGAACCTTTGACTATAAAAAAGCTATGGAAATTAGTCAATTACCTAAAATTGCTGTAGATCGCGTTACTAGAGCAACTAACCTTTATCATACTGGCGTTGTGCAATTCCATTGGGAACAAAATGGTCATGGCATTAAAAGTTTATCTGGTTTGTACTTTCTGCTACAATTCTCTAAAGAGGAAGAGAAATTAGCCGATAACCTTCAAGCTGCTTTGCATCTACTAGGCGAAGAAGGATTAGGCGGAGAACGTTCCAGTGGTGCAGGAAGATTTGAAGTCGAGTGGTTGGATTTGCCTCCAACTTGGCAAAATGTGGTGAAATTCTCTGCGGGAACTCATTATACTC
>JAQYWP010001241.1 GCA_029379285.1 Rhizonema sp. PD38 | reverse complement strand
ATATAAGTATTTGAGAAATTGATGAGTAAAGAAGGAGTTCCCTTTTGTTTTAGCAAACACCATTTGTGTCAGAGAAACAGCAATTTCTTCTCGACAACGAAGAGTATCGGTAATCAAACAGTTTAAATCTTCTTGAGTTAATGATTGTAGTGTAATAGTATTAATCGTTGATCCATTTCTTCTAATTTCATTTAAGGTTAAATTAAGTGGATGTGCCTCGGAAACTTCATTATCGCGGTATGCACCTATAAGTAGAAGACATCCTTCACTTTCTCTACTCCTCTCCGTCTCATCGGAAACAGGTGAAGAAGAGAAGGTTTCTTTATTGAGTGCATAACTTTTATCCATTAATAATTGAATTAATTTTAAAGAAGCTGTATCTGCCCATTGTAAATCATCTAGAAAGATAACTAGAGGATGCTCTTTAGTAGCAAACACATGAATAAATCGCTGGAATAATAAATTAAAACGATTTTGTGCCGCACCTCCAGAAAGTTCAGCAACTGGGGGTTGCGTGCCAATAATCAATTCAAGCTTGGGAATGAGATCAATCATGACCTGACCTTGTTCACCCAAAGCTGATATAATTTTGTCTTTCCACTCTTGAATTTGAGCATCAGTTTCACTTAATAATTGCCCAATTAAGTCCTTAAAAGCTTGCACCAATCCTGACAGGGGAATATCACGCTCTAACTGGTTAAATTTTCCTTTAATGAAGTAACTTGATGTTTTTACAATAGGTTTGTGGACTTCGTTGACTACAACGGTTTTGCCAACTCCAGAGGCACCAACAACCAAAAGCATTTCAGTTGTTCCTTGCGTCACTCGATGAAAAGTAGTAAGTAGCTTTTCAACTTGATGTTTACGACCATAAAGTTTTTCAGGGATGAGAAAACGGTCAGATATATCATCTTTTCCTAAATCAAAAGATGATATTTTTCCAATTTCTTGCCACTGCTTTGAGCAAATCTCTAAGTCACGCTTTAAACCTAATGCACTTTGATAGCGATCTTCGGCATTTTTTGCCATCAACTTGCTGATCACAAGAGACAAAACCGGAGGAATGTTAGGATTGAGACTGCTTGCATCTGGTGGTTGTTTAGCAATATGACAGTAGATTAACTCTATTGGATCGTTGCTTGTAAAGGGTAATTGTCCAGTCAGAAGTTCAAATAAAGTGACACCGAGAGAATAAAAGTCACTGCGGTAGTCTATACCTCGGTTCATTCTTCCCGTTTGTTCGGGCGAAAGATACGCCAATGTACCTTCTAAGAGGTTAGGACTGGTTAGGAATTGAATTTCTCTAGGCAGCAGGGAAGCGATACTAAAGTCGATCAGTCGGATTTCGAGAGTGGAGGGGTTGATTATAATATTTGCGGGTTTGATGTCTTTGTGAATTATGCGGTGGCGATGCAGTCCATCAAGGATGGATGTCAATTGAATCCCAATGTGTAGAAAATCGCTGATTGGTATTTCTCTTTTACCTGTAAGTTCTAGAAAAGAGGTAATGTAATGAGACAGAGAAATGTCGCCAAAGTCTTCCATCACGAGTGCATAAACGTTACGATAATTTTCAAAGCTATAAGGTTTGACGATACCAGGAAGGTCAAGGTTTTTCGTAATGGTATACTGATTTCGGAACTGCTCAATTTCGCTAACGCTCGGACATTCATTCCGCATCATTTTGACAATCGCTGATTTTTGATCTTTTTCTCTAATACCTCGGTACACTATAGTTTTGCTTCCCGAGTAAATTCTTTCAGTCATTTGATAGCCGGGAAAAATTGTCTGATCTGATATAAACATTTATACTTAAACTTATAGTTTTTTTGATGTAAATTTAGTATTCCCTATAGTCTCATACTTCTATCATTGTGTTACTTAGCTTCAATAACAAAAAAGCCTGCTAGGACAGGCTCAGTGAATTTATGTACGAATATATACAGATTTGCTTTTCCTACTTTATCTTCTGTTTAATAAAAGTTACAACCTGAGCTAGCTGTTTCTTCAAACCATCGATTTCCCCCTGCATCTTGACAATTTTCTCATTTAATGAGTTGATTTCAATAGAAGAAGTGTCTTTGGCACTCAAGGTAGCGCTTCCATTGTGAGAGCTAACTGTTGCTGTTTGCAGTGTTTCTTTACGCGGATTTTTAGCCTTTGTCATTGCTAACTTGATCGCGCTAATAAGTTGCTTCTGGTCAAAAGGCTTTCCCAGAAATTCAAAATATTCAAAAGGTTCTGGGATTTTCTCCGTCACCTCTTCTTTCCGACCAGACATAATGACCAAAGGAATTTTCTTCAATTCCGGTTGAGATTGAATATGCTGGAAAACCTCCCAGCCACTCATTTTAGGTAACAAAAAATCTAACATGATCAGACTGAGTTTTTCCTGACGGATTAAATTCAGTCCTTCTAGACCGTCTTTTGCATCCAATACCTGGAAGTTGCCCGGAGGCAACATTTCTCGTACTTTTACCCTGACAACTGTAGTGTCATCAATAACTAGAATGTTGTTACTTGCCACGACTGTTTGCTCTAACAGAAATTTTAGGTTTAGAAGGCGATTTCGCCGATTAACGCTAATGAATCCTCCCACTATATCTAAAATTTATCTTAATTGGGGGAGAGTAATTTCTGGGAGACATAGACATATTTGAGGTATTATAA
>JAQYWP010000232.1 GCA_029379285.1 Rhizonema sp. PD38 | reverse complement strand
TAGTTGAGGACAGTACGTCCAAGTGTTTCCCTCCGAAAGAATCTGTCCGTGCGCTCTCGAGCGCTCTAGACATTTGCGCTCGAGAACGCAACTACAAACCTTCATTTATTTGTGCCGATCTACTTAGGAGGGAACAGCTGTTCGCCTTGATAATGTGGTATACCTCATTCAAATGAAACCTCTATAAGGAAAAATAAAAAATAGCATTGTATTCATTTAGCTCTATTTACGGTACATGTCAGTCTGCAATGAGTTCAAAGGGGTTTTTGTGCTTTGTTCCTCGCGGTGGACAGAGATCAAACTGCAAAGTAAAGCTTTTGTACTACAAATATAATACATAACTTTGCGACTGTCAACCCTACTGAAAGTCATCCATCAACTCTTCCCCACGTTCAAGATAAGTAGATCTTGAAAAAGTAGATTAAAATTTGTAAATCAAATGACTCTGGTCAAAATAGCTGAGAAATAATCCTATGGCAGTTAGTCAAGATACAATCTGGGAACGTTTTTTATCTCCTGTAGTACGTTTATTTATTGACGAGAAGGGATTACAGCGTTATTACGAGAGTGTTGACTGGGAGAAACAGAGCGATCGCTTCCGACGTGCTGATGTTGTCACACCTACTTACTACAACCAAAACTTCCATGGGATTAAGGGTGGATATCTCAATGCTGGTGCAGCTGTTTCCTATGATGCCATTACCCAATACGTTCTGCCACCAAATGAAACTCTGGTACGTCAGGCGTTAATTGATGCTGTCAAAGTACAGCCGCGACGCATTCTAGACTTAGGCTGCGGTACAGGTTCTACAACCTTATTGTTAAAGCAGACTTTCCCGGATGCCGAAGTTATTGGGTTGGACTTATCGCCTTATATGTTAGTCAGGGCAGAACACAAAGCCCAAAATGCTAATTTAGACATAGTTTGGAGACACGGAAATGCACAAGAAACAAGTTTCAAGAGTGATTCAATTGACTTGGTAACCGCTTCTTTATTATTTCACGAAATACCGAGCGTTTCTTTTGAAGCTGTTCTACGGGAAAGCTTGAGATTGCTGGTAGCTGGCGGACAAGTATTAATTCTAGATGGCAATCAAAAGACTCTACGTCAGTTAGAATGGCTTAATAATGTTTTTGAGGAGCCGTACATTCGTGAATATGCTGCTGGGAGTATGGATGCGAGTATGAGTGCAACGGGATTTGAAGCAGTACAAACCCATGATGTATGGTGGATAAATCAAGTCACTAGCGGAATAAAACCTATTCCGGTTGAAGATCTTCTCAGACGTAGAAATGTATGGCGTTCTACTCCTACACTAGATAGTAGTGGTTTACAGGGTGTTCCATCTCTAGCTTTTGACGCAATGCCATGACTTTAAAGGCAGTTCTACTCGATTTTAATGGTGTGATCGTCAATGATCGCTCAATTACAGAACAATTTATAGAGCAGATTTTTATTGAGGAGAATCTCATTCTCCGAGGTGAGTATCGGCAAGTTTGTCTGGGAAAAAGCGATCGCGCTTGTCTGTATAATTTGCTTAGGCTTCGCGGTCGTGTGGTCAGTGAAGCTTATTTAACTAAGTTGCTCAATCGTAAAGCACTTATGTATGCTGAGCAACTCGAGCAGGTAGAAAAGTTGCCTTTGTATACGGGTTTAGACGACTTGATATTTCAGGTGCGATCGCGCAATCTCAAATTAGCGTTAGTGAGTAGTACCATCCGCCAAGAAATAGAACTTGTACTGAATCGCAGCCAACTGGCTCAATATTTTGAAGTGATCGTTGCTGGTGATGAAATTACCTCCATTCAACCAGAACCCGACAGTTATTTGCTGGCAGTGGAACGTTTGAACCTTGAATATAACGATCTCAATCTTCAACCACAAGAATGTCTGGCTATTGAAGATAGCCCTGCCGCCATCCAAGCCGCGAAACTTGCAGGTATGCAAGTGGTTGGGGTAGCAAATACGTACCCATTCCACATGCTTCAGCGCTTCTGCAACTGGACAGTGGATTATCTGACAGACTTAGAATGGGAAAGGGTTCAGGAAGTTTACGCCCAAAAAGAGTTTCAACCTACTGTCGAAGAATGCTAGAATAGATAATTGTGTTGGTACAAATTTTGGATGGAAGCACCAAAGATGAAATCCAACATTTAGCGTCGGGGAATTAGCTCAGTTGGTAGAGTGCTGCGATCGCACCGCAGAGGTCAGGGGTTCGAGTCTCCTATTCTCCATTTCCGTTCAAGAATATTATCGCCTAGATAGTAAGTCCCAACTAAGATAACGGGGAAGTAAAATTTGTTTTAAATGTGCTGACTTGAATCCCTTTGCACGGTCGTAGCCTCAATCGGTTCAAGGCTTAAATTTTTGCCCATCGCTTTGCCAATTAGTTCCATTAACGCTTTTGCTCTTACTTGAAAAAATGCTTCAAAGTCGTCATTGCGTAAAATTTCTAGTTTGATGCAATGCGATCGCATTATTTCTTCCAAGCTAGCTCTAGCAGTTCCATGTAGCTCAAACTCTTTGAGGTAAGCCGAAGGTGCTTTACTGCCGATTCTTTTATTGGTTTTAGCGCTCAATGGGGTGCGGTTCACTAAGCAGTTATATTTTTTAGGGTCGATACCTTGTTTGCGACACCATGCGACAGGGAAAATATAGTGTGAGTCAATTTGTTCTTCAAAATAAACAACGTCGTTAATTTCTTCGCCTGTAATCCAATCTACTGCACTCAAATAAGGGATATTTTGTAATATCAAATGTCGAAATCGAATCCATTTGGTGTTCTGCTGTTGCTGTCATAACGCACGTTTAAAAGACCATCTGTATGCCAGCCTAAATAACCCTTGCAGTCAGTACAAGGGCTTTTGCTCATAATTGGTAGCGAGTAGCGGCAACGCGTGTAAGATTGTGGGCGGCATCAGTGAGGTAGCCTTTGGCATTGAGGCGATCTAGGACATAATCAAAGTGTTCAGGGGGAAGCCCATTAAGTTTTTGAATAATTTCTTCTCGCGTGTACTGCCCGTTGAGTAAAGGAATAATCTGGCAATAAAGACGGCCTGTTAGCGCGTGGGTGGCATATTCGCCCAGTAAATAGACGTTTTCTGGTTCAATAATTTCGACGCGAAAGTGAGGTTTAATTTGGGGAATCTTCATATATAGTTTAGGATCGGCTTAGGCGGTTATAGGAGTTTGAGTTATGTTTGCTCTGGTGTCACCTGATAAAATTCAGTTACCAGCAGGAGCCATCGTGCGATTGCCTGCAACCTGGCAGGAGTATCAGGCGTTGTGTCGGCAGCGAGGTGATGGTGTAATTCCTCGTATTAAATATCGCTCTGGAGAGATTCTATTAATGTCGCCGATGCCAAAACACGGACGGGATGCTCATTTAATCGCTAATGTGATTACAACATTACTCGACTACACTGAACGTGAGTACGATGCTTTTACACCAGTGACAATGGAACTGCCCGATGAAAATGGCATTGAACCAGACTATTGTTTTTATATTGATCATTGGCAAGCGGTTTCTGGTAAAGAGCGGATTGATTGGAAGACTGATCCGCCACCCGATTTAGTACTGGAAATTGATGTGACGAGTTATTCAGATGTGAATGATTACCTGCCGTATCGTGTGCCAGAGGTTTGGCTATTTTGCAAAAACCAGTTGTTAGTTTATCAGTTACAGGGCACAGAATATTTGCTGCGAACACAAAGCCAGTATTTTCCAGAAATCAGCCTCCAGGATGTGATTACTCAATGTTTGCAAATTGCCTATCAGCGCAACACCAGTGTAGCGATCCGATCACTCAAACAGCGGTTGGCAGATAGGGGTTAGCATGTCGTCGTTGATGCTCATCGGTTAAAATTGGAGAAAGATAATTAAAAGATTGAGTATGCAACAACAAAACTGTGACGCTGTGTTTGAAAATGGCGTTTTGCGTCCTATTGGAAATCTCCAGCTTACTGAGGGTGAATGCGTCAAACTTATTGTACAATCTCGTTTAAGCCCCACAAAAAAACACTTTCCAAAAGAAGGACTGATTGCTCATTTAACAGAAAATCCAATCAAAATTGAAGATTTTCAGCCTTTGACAAGAATTGAAGCCAATGAACGTTGATGAATCTCAATCGAGCTTTATTGACTCTAATATTTGGCTATATCGCTTTATTATTAACCCTCGTGATACTAATGCTATCCCCAAACAACAAATCGCTACAACTGTCACGAATTCCCAAAATATCCTAATCAGTACACAGGTTGTTAATGAGGTTTGTTCTAATTTAATCCGTAAAGCAGGGTTTAATAATGCCCAAATTAAGATATTAGTGGAAGAATTAGCTCTCTATTGTGAAATTTTACCAGTTTCTATTGAAACGCTTAAGTCGGCTGTGAAATTACGTGATCAATACTCACTTTCATTTTGGGATAGCCTCATCGTTGCGAGTGCTGTCTTAGGGGGTGCAAGTATTCTTTACTTAGAAGATATGCAAGATGGTTTAATAGTTGAAAATACTTTACAGATTGTTAATCCATTTAGAGTGAACAGCAATGATTTGAGATAATTTACAACATTTTGGGATTTGGACAATCAAACCTCTTGAATTATTAGCTCTAAAACTACTCCCTTCCCGCGCTTAAGAATACCGATATATAAAACCGCCAAGAACGCCAGGTTTGAAGATCAAGAAGATAAATAATCTTACACCGGGAAGGAGCCAATTCCCAATTAAAATAAAGCCAGACCAGTAGTAGGGGTGAGAATACTGCTGACTTTCAATAAGTGTTGTTTGTGCAGCTTGCAAAGCCTGTGCTTTCGTCACGTTGCGCTCGCGCTGCACTTTCAAAGAACCATCGAACAATTTGGCATAAAAGTCTGTAACAATTTGTACGGTTGAAGCATCATTAATTGCCCAAAGAGAGGCTAAGACACTTTTTGCTCCTGCTTGTACAGCAACACCAGCTAATCCTAGTGTAGAGCGCTCGTCCCCGACGGCTGTTTTGCAAGCAGTTAAAGTTAATAGTTCTAGTAGCTGTTGATTGCGGGTGACACTCCGAATCTGCTGATCGAGTTCTTTAAAAGTGAGTTTCTCATTTTTGCCAGTAACAATGAAAGTATCTTGTGGTTCGCTGCCAAACTCGCCATGAGTTGCAACGTGGATGATTGAGTAAACTGCTTGGCTAAGTTCTGTTTTTAAACGAGAGGTTGTAAACTCATTGTCAAGTAACTTTTTACCCTTAATTTTCTGAGTAACTTCAGTAATTTCCTCGGCAACATTGGGTAGAGGAGGAAATGTTTTCCCATCAACTGTGGTAGCTTGACTGACACCCAATGCTAGTACTCGGAAATCTTGGCGATTCAAAGAGCGAGTGTCAGTCAGGTAAATGCTCGGAGTTGTGGCGATCGCATACTGCTGTATCAAAAATTGCTTCTTTTCCCCATCGTAAAGTGCGGCCATCGGTACACTTTGCAATATGCCATCTTGGATAAACACTAGCGTTTCGATCCCATGTAAATCTTTAACAAAAGGACGAATCAGCCAGTCGTAAACTTCCTGAGCTAATGCAGTGTCGTAATCATCCCGAAATCTTTCCAGTCCTCTACGATATTCATTAATTTTATCAACAAGTTCTTGACGTTTGATAGAAATCCAAGAAAGCTTTTTCTGACCGTTTGGAAGACTTAATATGACTGCAGTCTTATCTTCCAGAATAATAGTGTTAAAGAATGCAGTTGTTGCATCCTTGTGGTTGTCCAACTCCTGTGGAACAAGCGTAAGGATGCAATCATTCCCAAAGTAATTTTGTAATTCCGCGAGTTTCAGCGAATCGATGGTTTTGAGGATAAAACGGAAATTATCCTTGCTTTGTTTGAACGAAAGTGATTTGTTAGCTGTCTGCGCTGGTTGCTCAACACTCAGCAAAAGTGCCACCAAATCGCGGTAAATTGGCTCAATCGTGTCGCGAAAATCAAATTGAATGTCTCTATTTGCCGTTAAGATATCACGGCGAATCGATTCTAGAGTATCGATTGATTGCTTGTAAGCAGAAATAGCTTCTCCTGTTTTCCCTTGCGCTTTCTGTATGCGTCCTGTTTGCCATTCCCACAGATACAAGCTATCCTGTGCTTTTAGGTCTTGTTGAGCCGCGAATATAGCTCTATTCGTCATCTTTAAGGCTTGTGCGTAATTTTGGCTACACTCATATATATGTCCCAGTTCTCCCAACGCAAAGGACTCCGCACGAGAATCTTGAAGGCGCTCAGCAACAGTAACTGCCTGATTGAGCAGAGACTCAGCTAGTGGTAACACAGAAGGTGTGAGACACTTGGTTGTGAATGTGACCTTTTGGATAGGTTGCAGTAACCGTACCAAGTCAATGGTGGCATATACTCGCGCTCGACTATCTGGTAAACTTTCTAGCAGATGAGTTGCTTGTTGTAAGCTACTTGCCGCTTGGTCATTTGCATTTTTACGGTAATATAGGGGAATCATCACCAGAAGCGATCGCACTTCACTTTGTACATCCTTCTGGCTGCGGGCAATTTCTATACTTTCTTGCAGGTAGGAGAGTGCTAAAGCATCCTCGTGTTGAGCTTGCAATCTTCGTTTTTCCGCTTCAAGATTATCCCCTCTTTGTACAGCCGAACTTGCTTGGCGATACTTAACCCGCGCAAGACTAACCTTGGCGTTACCCAAACTGTTTAAGACTGAGAGGTTTATAGCCGGATTATTAAGTTTGTTAGCAAGTTCTCGACTTAGTTCCAAATTTTTGATAGCTGACTCGTAATCTCCCATCAGCCTTGTTACATCACCCAAACTTCCTCTAGCGGCGACTTCACCCGTGATATCAGAAGTCTGATGGGCAATTTGTAAAGCACTTCCACGGCTGCAATTGCCATCCTTGTCGGGACTACATAATAGTGTGATCGCCTGTTTGGGTTGCCCTAAGCTACTGTATGCCTGCGCTTGTTCGGTTAGCGATCGTCCCAAGAACTGCAAATTCCCCACTTGATGATAGTAGGCAACAACTTGATTCCAGTGACGAATAGCCTGTTCCGGTTGTCCAAGTTGTTGATATGTCCGCGCTAAATTTTCTTGAACAATTGCTGCATTGGCACGATTCTTATTTTGTTGGTAAATATTTAAAGCTTTCTGCCAGCGTTCAATTGCTCCTGTAAAATCGACCGCTTGGTAGCGCTCAATACCTTGCTGTACTAACTGATTGGCGTTAGGAGATTGGGCGTTTACTGCCAAGTGTGTTCCTGTGAATTCGCCTAAAGAAATTTGTAAACCTAACCACAAACTGCACGTAAAGCTAATCAAACAAAGAAAAACGAAAAATGAGCGCGTGTGCATGCGATATCGATTTGGCACAAGTTAAATTCAGTAGATATGTGGAATTTATTTTCTTATGCCATTTAGTTTACCAGAGAGTATCAGCCATCATGCAAAGTGCTATATTAAACAGCCTAAGTCATGTGATAAGATTTTTAACTACCATTAACTGTTGCGCTTGAAGGAGTGGGAAGCTTGACAATCAATTCGCACGCGGAGACTGAATATAGCTCAAGAAGTACTTTTTTAGCAGATTGATCGGCAGAAGAGACTATCCGTACTAAGTAGCGGGTTGTTGACACTACTAGAAACTCCGTTGCTGCCCACGCCATCAATGCTAACAGTATCACGGGCATCAATGGTAATATTGCCTGCATTCCCCCGTGCGGCGAAGCTAGACAGTTGACCGCCATTAGTTAATGATAGTGTTCCGGTTGTTATGCGAATATCTCCACCATTGCCATTATTTGCTAAAGTATATGCTGCACTCCCGAATCCATTGCTGTTTAGACTATCAAAGGCGACGATATCGCTGGCGTTGATGATGATACTGCCTGCATTGCCCTGCCCTAAGTTACTAGCACTGAGTTGACTATTCTTTTTTAAGAACAGCGCCCTAGCATTCACGCGGATATCTCCACCATTACCTATGCCTAATGGTCCTACTTGAGTGCTGAGGTTTATTGTACCGTCGAAGCTTATGGTATCGCGGGCATTAATGGTGATATTTCCTGCATGTCCTATCCCACTATTGCTAGCGAACAGTAGAGAATTATTAGTCAATGAGAGTGAACCTGTTGTCACTCGAATGTCTCCTGCTTTGCCCATACCTCCAGTGAATATACTGCTTTGTACGCCAGTAACTGCATTGCTTGCTCCGCTATCAAAATTAACAGTACCGCGGGCATCAATGGTGATATTTCCTGCGTCACCTTGTCCGAAAACGTTACTAGTCAGTTGAGAGCCATTTTTTAAGGATAGCATTCCGGTTGTCAGATGGATATTTCCCGCTTTACCCACAGCAGTATTTGTGAATACATCGCTTAAAGCAAGACTACTACCATCAAAGCTGACTGTATCGCGGGCATCAATTGTAATATTACCTGCATCCCCCTTCCCTAACGTGTTGCTCAAGAGAAAGGTTTTATTGGTTAATGACAGAGTACCTGCTGTTATCCGTATATCTCCGGCTTTGCCTACCGCACCCGCACCTAATTCTACATTTGCCATCGCACCCCCATCAAAGTCAACGCGATCGCGGGCATTGATGATAATATTTCCCCCATTCCCTTGTCCCGAAACTCCCGTATTCAGTCTAGCTCCGTTTTGTACTGTGAGGGAACCAGCGTTGATAGTGATATCGCCACCATTTCCTACCGCTCCAAGATCTGTATTATTGTAAATGCCACTGGCTCTAATTTGATTCACTCCAGCGAAAGTAATGCGATCGCTTACATTAATATTCACACCTCCAGGATTACCACGACCACCAAGAGCTGATGCATTGGCTCCAAAAATACTAGATTCTAGATAAGCGCCATCTGTTAGGGAAAGCGACTCTGCTGTAATAAAAATACCGATAGTATTGCCCACTGCCCCAGCTTCCACATCATTGAGTATGCTGCTATTGACAAGAGATACAGCCTTCGATGCTTGCACAAATACCCTGCCTGCATCCCCTTGCCCAAAGGTACTATTACTCAGGCTAGCGCCATTGCTTAAGGAGAGCGATCCTGTAGTAATATTAGTGTTGCCACCTTTCCCTATAGCTTGAGATTGCACCGCATTAGCAATAAAGCTGCCATCACTGAGAGTGGTGTCTCCTGTAGCGTTGATTTCAATGTCTCCCGCCTGACTATTCGGCGTACCTAATCCTGATGCTATCCCTGCACGCAGTATGCTTGCTCCTGCCAAATTTAAGTCATGAGCATTGATAACGATACTACCACCACTCGCACCACGGACATTGACTTCTGCTCCATTGCTGAGGGACACGTTTGCTCTGGCTACTCCAACTGGCACATTCAAACTCAGAGTCTTATCCGCCAAATTTAATCCTACCGTTCCTGGTGCAGCCAACCCAGCTAACTCAACGCGACCTTGATCAGCTATGAGGCTACCACCATTTACGTTGACATCACCACCAACTAGCAGTAAACTCTGACCATCTGGAACTATCAAACCTCTAACCTGAACACCTGCTGAATTGAATCCGGCTAGTGCTGTTGAGCTATTTGTAATTGAAGCTGGTGAGAGTTGATTGAACAGTAACGCTGAAGGATTGATTGTTAGTAAAGGGGAGGGTGCTTCTGGAGTGGAAGCACTGAAAATACCTAAGTTTCCAAATTGAATTGCGTTAGCTGTAGTTCCTACAAATGAGCCGCCTACATTTAATGCCGCATTTAGACCAAACACAATACCATTGGGATTAATCAAAAACAAGTTGGCGGCATTACCAAATGTACCCAGAGTTCCGAAAATATCTGAGCGGTTATTACCTGTGACTCGTGTGAAGATATTTTTGATACTAGCATTAGGGTTCTGGAAGTAGGCTCCTCGTCCGGCATCGACATTAAATTCCCGAAAACTGTGGAACAGATTTGCTCCGCGAATTGCTCCACCAGTAATTGCTTCTACTGGCAATCCTAGAAAATTGCGTGTCACAATAGAAGACTCCGCACCGAGTGTATT
>JAQYWP010001240.1 GCA_029379285.1 Rhizonema sp. PD38 | reverse complement strand
GTACTATAATGAGATTGAAATAGCCATAAAATTATTTACCCACACCCTTGCTTAATAGCAAAACTTCCCATTTTCATTAGCCTCATTATGATCTTTTCCCATTCGCATTGCACCCAAGATTGTAGAAATATAGACGCAACGCCTAGCTGTACCACTGTTCTGGCTAGAAAGATTGATTTGTCCTAGAGTTCGGAGTGAGGTGTGGGTACACTCATTTCCAACATTGTAGATGGGACAGCCTTGGTAGTTAAACAAAACCCGCCACGGACCAAAGGAAGTTTGTTTTCGGATTGTTGTTTCGTTTTTACCGAAAGAGTTTCGCTGTTGATCAATATGAATATTTGGCTCAAGGGAATGCCAGAGGTTATTGTTAGCTTGGACTGCGTTGGGAATGAATAGTCCTGCTGCGTCTGCTGGATGAACTGCCCATTGAATAACGCCGTTTTGTTCGCGAAAGCTGGCTTGCCAAGTTAATTTGCTTTTAGTGGCTTCGCTTTGGGCTTGGCGTATGGCGCGGTAGATTTCATCTTGAGCAGTATTGAGGCGAAGAGTGTCAATAAAAGCTAGCCAACTCGGGATTGCGATCGCACCTAAAATACTAATGAGGACAATCACTACTAAAGTTTCCAACAGTGTATAGCCACCGTTAGAGGAAGTTTTTCTAATATTTAATAGCACGATTAAAAAGAAAAATCCCAAAAGAGTTTTTCAGCACTTATGCCATCAGCAATGAAAGAATTTTTGTAAATATATGTAAAATATTACCTAATTTTTAAAAATTACTTTTGCTAAAAGCTAAATGCTTACAACATGTTCTATTTTTCTCTTCTGATTTGATATGAAATATCAGGATTTTAATTTTAGATTTTTACTACATTCGTGGGAACACCCAAATTTAAATAAATAAATTTCATTTTTGATAGATATATTGACGTAGAAAAATTAAACTATATGAATTTATGTAAAGGCTCGTAGTTGCGCTTTAGCGCCCTAGATATCAGCACTGAAGCGCAATTAGAAACATGAATTTATTTGTAACGACCTACTTAATGTATTTACCGCAAACTTATGTATAGACACGCTGTTGGAAGCATGTCTACTTAGCATATAATTCATACATATCGAACTTAACTAAACTGTGTTGCCGTAGATTTATCCAAACAATGAGAATCCTGGTTTCTTTATGCAACCGGGATTCTGTAAATCTCAATTTTCGCAACTTAAATAGGCTTGTTAAGTGGAGAGAATTTATTTCATACTCCCTTCCCGCTAGAAGAATACCGATAAAATAAACCGCAATAGACTTGGGCAGTGCGTTGGTGAGCCAGCGCTGCAGGAGGGTTTCCCTCCGTAGGCGACTGGCGAAAGGCTCTGCCGACTTGAAGCACCTGCCCGCGCCAAGGAAGCCAAGTTTGAAGATCAAAGAGATAGGTAATCTTACACTCGTGTTGGGAGTAGTTCATTGCCGATAGTACGATGCCCAAATACTTACAAATCTGAGATCGCACTATATCACCAACTAAGTTTGTCAACTAGATAATATAGCCGTTCTCAGTCAATTCCCATACACTCTCGCCTTCTCCCCGCCCTGACGGGCACCGCTCACACCCGCGCTTGGGAGAGGGAGAAAAAGTATGAGATACAACTGAGAAATATTATAGTAATAAATAATCGCTAATTGCTTTTATAAAAATATCCATTCTTCCAAAGATAAAAAGGACTGATAAGACTACTGATAAAAAGTTGCATTTCACAAGCGACGATTAACTCCGTTTTCACACTCAATCGATATTTTAATAAGTGGAAGATAATCTTCCGCAAATCGCTTAGCAGATAAAATATAAAAGCTAATGGTTTCAAATAAGGTTTCACATTTATCATTCTGGTCACATAACGACTAAGACCAATACCTTGAAAAAAAGGTATTAAATATTCTCTTTGTAAACGAGAACTAAATATTTTGTGATAAATTTCCATTTCTGGGTTATACCAAATTTCCCACCCGGCTTTTTGGATATAAGATAATATTTCTAAATCTTCACTAGTTAGCATATTACCAGCCACTCTACCAGTCAAAATCGACTTATTTGGTACACTTTCTAACCAAGCTTGTTTGCGAACAACAAGTCCTGCTGAGGGAGGTAGCAATCTTTTTTGAGGTTTGTAGAGTAGAGGTAAATCTCCTCGTTCTGTAATTGCTAAGAAAGGAGCAATTCTCTGAAAATTTTTGGGTGGTTCTACTTCCCAATCAGGATGAATTTGGCTACCATAAGCCCCAGCGTTTGGATAGTTCTGACCGAAAGCATAAGCTTTTTCTACCCAGTTTAAGACAGGATAATTATCATCATCAAGAAAACCGATCAATTTGCCTTTGGCTTCTTCAACTGCGCGTTTGCGGGCGTAAGCTGCACCTTGTTTTGGTTCAAAGCAATACTTTAAGGGATAAGGGCATTGCCAAGAAGCTTGATAGGTTTGAATCAGTTTTGCTGTATTATCTGTACTGTTATTATCTACAAAAATAATTTCCCAAGATAAATTTTCAGTGTGAATTTGATTTCGCAGTCTATTGAATAATTCAGGTAAACGGCTTTCACCGTTGTAAGTTGGGATGGCTACAGTAAAGTCGATAGGTATTGTCATTACACAAAACAAAAAAGTGTCTCTGCTACTTGAATA
>JAQYWP010001239.1 GCA_029379285.1 Rhizonema sp. PD38 | reverse complement strand
GTTTATAACAAGCTAAAAATTATTAAGGATAGAGGAGATAGTATTACATCTGTAGTCACAACAATGGCAAAAATCGCAGAAAAAATTAATATTCTCTCTTTAAATGCTGCAATTGAAGCAGAGAAAGCAGGTGAGTATGGACAGGGTTTTGCTGTTGTTTCCAGAGAAATTAGACGACTCGCCGACCAAACTGCTGTAGCTGCTTTAGAAATCAAAAAAATTGTTAATGAGACACAATTGGCAGTCTCGGACGGTGTGGTAGAGATAGAAAGCTTTCTCGCAAAAGTTCGTCAGGGTGTTGCCGACATTAGTAAAATTAGTACAGAGTTTACCAAAATTATCGAGCAAGTGCAAGCTTTATCCCCAAGTTTTGAAGGGGTGAGCATGGCAATGCAAAATCAATCTGAAAATGTAAAAAAAATTAATGATTCTATGCTTGATTTGGGTCAAGGAATGCAGCAGATAAAAAATACGTTATGGGAAACCTACTCAGCAATTGAACAACTCAATGAAGCTGCGATCGCTTTACAAGAGCGGGTATCGAGATTTCAGGTAAATACTTTACAAGTAACAGATGAAACCAAATCCTACTTAACAGATTCATGAAATATTATACTTTGTAGTACTTAATTCCATATAAACAACCATCCTTTTCATCGTGTTCAATAATATTGATTGATTTTGTCTGATAATGATAGTTTGAGGAACTATATTGTTTTCTTTACGTGATGCTCAATTAATTTTGCAGAAGTTTACAAAAAATCAACTTCTCAATAAAAGTTATTACCTTTCCTACTTTTTTTGTTGACTTGGGTATTTTGAGGGTGTTATTTTACTTTAGGTAAAATTTCGGTCATAACGTAAGGGTTGAGTAAACTTTGTTGAGCAGTAGTAAAAAAGGTTGTGTAGCACTCATCCACCCTTATTAGCCAAAAAATGCCGTTTAGAACAAGAACTTTTTAACAATAATGGATAGACGAACCTTACTAAAACTCATTGGATTTGGGGCGCTGGAAACTTCATTTGCTGTCAGTTTCCCATCGTTGGTGTCTGCTGCAACTGGACAAGACGTTCGCTGGGGCTATATCGGAGAAAGCGGCTCGGATAATTGGGCGAACCTGTCACCGGAATTTCAACTATGTAAAACGGGAATCCAGCAATCGCCAATTAATTTGCACGGAGCAATCACATCGGATCTCTCACCGATTGAAATTGATTATAAGGAGAGTCCTCTACGCATCGTCAATAATGGTCATACCATTCTAGTGAACTATGAATCGGGAAGCTCAATTAAGCTAGATGGTCAGAAATTCAACTTGGTGCAATTTCACTTCCACGATCCCAGTGAACACACCATTGAGCAAAAACCATTTGACATGGAACTGCATCTGGTGCATCGCAACGAGGCAGGTGCATTAGCGGTGATTGGAGTGTTAATGAAGCAGGGACAACACAATGCTGCTCTGCAACCGATCTGGGACGCATTCCCAACTCGTAACGAACCGGAACAAGTCGTAAAGACAGTGAAGGTAAATGCCGAGAAACTTTTACCACTCGAGCGAAAGGTTTACCGCTACTTTGGCTCTCTGACAACGCCACCCTGCTCCCAAGGAGTGAACTGGATTGTGATGCAGCAGCCGATTGAACTCTCGCAAGAGCAGATCCAGCGATTTGCTGATTTAATATCCATCGATGCGAGACCTATACAACCGCTTAACAATCGCTTTGTGTTGCGTTCGAGTTGAAATCTTTATAAACAATCCTCGATTTTTAACAAGCAAATCGGGGTAGTTAAAATAAAATGTACTGCAACGCTGTGTAATTATGAAATTAGAAAATTGTGATAACTTTTGGAATATCATTTAGAGAAGCTCTTGCAGGTTCTGATGTTTGGAAACTAATTTTTAGTGCAGATGTCTCTATCGGCAATATACCGATACCGTTATTCAAAATCGTTCTGAGCGTCATCGTCCTCACATTTAGTCTGGCGTTAAAACAAGTTTTCTCCGAAATTATCATTCGTAGAATCGAGCGGATGGCTAGTGGAACACAGACCACCTTTGATGATGACTTGGTTAAGATTATCAAGCAACCGTTAAACTGGCTGATTGTGCTCGGTGGACTTTGGATAGTGCAGCTAATTCTGGCAGAAAATTTCAGCCCAGAATTGAACGAAAAAGTAGAAGGGATTATCAAGTTTGGTGCGATCGCAACATTCGCCTTTATTGTTTACCGTGCCGCTCCTGTATTGGGAGAGTTGCTGAAACAATGGACGCTTAAAAGTGAAACCGAGCTTGACGATTTGCTCGTGCCCTATCTACCGAAGTTATTTCAGGTACTCGCGATCGCTATTCTCTTACTTAAAGGAAGTGAGTTATTTTTGGGTGCATCGGCCTCTGCACTCATCGGTCTACTTGGTGGAGCGGGTGTTGCCTTAGGTTTATTATTAAAAGACTTAATCTATGACTTGTTTTGTACCGTTATTATCTACGTAGATAACCTGTTTCGACCCGGTGACCAAGTGACGATGCCTGGAGTAGAAGGTTTAATTAAGGTGGAAAATATTGGACTGAGAAGTACAACGCTTCGTATATTGACCAAAAATACTATCCAAAAAGTGCCCAGGGTAAGCGCATCTCAAACCCTATTGACACGGTAGTTTTGGGGTTCACCCAAA
>JAQYWP010000018.1 GCA_029379285.1 Rhizonema sp. PD38 | reverse complement strand
GTATTGTCCTATAATCTTATTTGATTTGTGAAAATTGTAATATCATTTTACGAAATACCTGATGCAAATGATGGTTTTTAATTCTTTCCTTTTTTGGATCTATGCTGTATATTTGTATCAACTTGAAAGTGAAATGGTATAAAGCTCAGATTTCTGACTTCTCTTACGAAGTCGGAAATCTTATTTTGTTACGAATGATTTAAGACTGCGATATGCATACGAGCAATTTCCCCAGAGCGCGAAACAGATAGCTGGTGGAATAAAGGCTGACGGCTAATAATTAACTCTAAAACCGAGTTTGATACTCAATTGCTGCACGAGTGTCATCAGATAAATTTGTTGAAGTACGCACGCGAATTTTGGAATTAAATCGGTAGTTAATCCCGAATTGAGGGGGATCACTCGTTGTCAAAATCTTGAGAACAGAAAAGTAAAAATTGCGATTTATATCGACTCCTGCTTCTGCCGCCAAATCCAGGGAAGAAGAGGAAGAACTTGAGGTAGAGGCATTTCTCCTTGTATTTGTCGTGTTATAAGAAAGCGTAGGATAAAGACGAAATTCGCTTAAGCCTAGGGCATTACCAATTTGACTAAAAGTTTGTTGAATATTGAGTGCTGAACCTGCTAAGTTGGCAAGTCCTAAGGTACTATCACCACGTCCTAGCGTTTGTATAAAGGTACCACCAAGTAAGGCAACAATTTCTGATTTGCTATATGAAGGATTACTTGTCAGTTCCAAACCGTTGTTGATTTGACTGGCAGGACCTTGGATTCTAGCATCAACACTAACACTGTTGACAGTGTCTATATTTGTAATTATGGATTGGTTAATTTCAGACGAAAAAGGTGAGGTTGTGGTGGTAAACTGTGAGGGGTTTGCATCCAGTACCTTGGTTGTTAGGCTGATATTCAAATTCGGATCACGAGGTTGACTGGCAGTAAAAGTTGCTGTTTGTCTGGAGTTACGGGCAAGAGTAAACTGGGTAGAGAACAAATTCAAGCTTCCTCCCGTCAACCGGATCATTCCCTCTGGTACAGGAGCCTTTAACGGACCGTTGACAGTAAGGGTACCAGTAGCTTGAAAATTAAGAATCGGTGGACGGGTGATGTCTACCTTCTCGCCCAGCGTCAACCGTAGATTGTTAAACTGTGGTTGTGGCGTTGTGTTATTAACATCAGGAGTACTAGGCTTGGTCTGTTTGAGCAGCTCTTTTACATCTGGTGTAATGCTAAGAGAGTTGCTGTCGCTAAGGGCGGTAGCGTTGGCAGATGCCAACAGCAAAACCTGACCATCTGCTAACTGTACGTCACCGCCAATTGTCGGATTAAGAGCAGAACCAGTAATCTGTACATCGCCGTTCACACCTCCTTTATACAGTCCCTTGAGGTTTACTGCTAATTGGTTGAGGTTGACATTAAGACCATTATTTTTCGTCTGGTCGTTGTTGAAAATGGGAAGTTCCCCTTTTACCCCTACTGTACCTTGGCTAAATTTACCTTGGAAACTTTCCACTACAACCTTGTCAAGATTAAACCGTGCGCTGCCTGTAACATTTGTGAGTTTTTCTGGCAAAGCTTGTGCAGAAAATGTGGCATTGTTGATAGAGGCAAATCCATTAACCAAGGGCTTTCGTAGAGTTCCGCGTACCGTCAGGTCAACTTGTCCCTGACCATTGTCAAAGACCACCTGATTTGTGAACAAGTTCAATAATGCCAATCCCTCATTTTTGACCTTCACTTCCAGACTAATTTGATCAGTGTCTGGTGCGACGGACGCAAAAGGTAATTTATAGGGGACACTACCAGCAATAGTTAGAGGTTCCGCTCCAGAAACTAAGACTTTACTGCCAAAGCTCAAGCGCCCTTTATTATAGCCAAAATTAGCTGTGGCTGATTCCAGTGGCTTCTGATTCAAAGTTGCATCTGCAATCTGTAATTGACCTTGTGCTTGCGGATTGGCAAGGCTGCCTGATATAGCTGCTGTCGCGTCAAGATTACCTGTCAAACCAAATGGCAGTTTGACAAAATTATTCAACACCTGTATGGGAAAATTGGAGACTTGCAACTGACCTGATTCCACAGTACTACCAATTTTCCCCGCAAAAGCAATCAGCCTTTTGTCCGACTCGATTCGCAAAGGTTGCAACGTTAGTACACCTTTTTCAAAACCCCCCCTCGCAATCAGCTGCTCTACTTTATAGAGCCGATCTGGTTCGTTCTCTTTACCCCACACAATATTTTGACTGTTGACATTAAACTGCGCGCTTGGTCCGTTAGCTGAGGCCGTATCTACACTTGCCTCAGCGTTAAAAGTTCCTTTTAAATCAGCTAAATTAGGTATCAAAGAATTATCGCGTCGCTGTTGTTGCTCTTTTGTTTGCAGTGCTTCAATTTCAGCAAAGCGTTGTAGCTGAGTATATAAAGGCTGCTCTGGCAAGCCTACAGGGTCAGTACTGATATCGGCTGCCTTGCCGTAGATTGGTGCTGCCATCGAAGGTTTTCTGAAATCTTGCATGTCGAATAGCTGTAGTGCTGTCAGGACATCTTGGATTTCTCCCTGAGTAACGTTGACTTTACCTTGCACTCGAGGACCTTTAGGAGTTTGGGTGAGAGTTGCTGCAAGAGCATAGCGACTGTTCCCTTTGTTAAATTCGCTACTTATCAAGTTAGCCGTACCATTGTTGTAGCTAAATTGTGCTTGCAAGCTGTCACCTACAATGCGACCAACTTGGGGTTTAGCGACAGTCACACTCCCCATCGTGGCATATGTCTTCTTATTTACCTGAATATTTGCATTTAGCAACCCGGCAAGAGTTGCTGTCCCGAGACGAGTGTTGGGCGGCGGCGTCAATTTCAAAATCGCCAAGGGGAAGTTATCTACTTTTACTGCTAAATTATCCCCTTGGGATTGTCCTTGTGCTATGGCATTCTCCCACCTCACAGTAAAAGATTCTGGGCTATTGTTAGCGTCTAAACTGGCGGCAATGCGATCGCGAGTTCCTGTCAAGTCTAAAGACGCACCTTGTCCCCGTACTGCCTGAACATTCCCACTTAACACAGGTTCAAAAGCCAAATTATTCACCACCAAGTTTCGCAACCTGAGTTGCCCTTGAACATTCGGCACAGGGAGCTTACCCGTAACTTGTCCGCTAAAGTCTGCCATTCCTGTTAAAGCCACTAAACTAGGAAGCTTCACAGGTAACTTTTGTAGATTGTAATTTTGAGCTTGAACGTTAAGATTTATATCGGTAATTTCTGGGACTCCAGCTTTCTGTGCATTGGCTAATATGTAACCACTTACGTTTAAATCGCGAGCCGTCGCACGTTGGAGGGCAAGCTTTTCTCCATCCCATTTAATCACTGCCGTCACTGGTTCAGTGAAACCAGGAATACCTTTGGATAACTGTACCTGACCAGCCGCCTGTATATTTTTGAGAGACGCTAAGTTCTTTGTGTCTAAAATATTACCTGCCACCTGGAGCTGGCTGCCTAACTGACCCTGTAACTGCTGTGAAAACCGATTGAGTTCTACACCTGAAGTCGCAATATCAGCTTGATACCGACCTTCTGCCAATTGGATATTAGATGCGGTAACTTTACCACCTGCGACATTCAGTTGTACTTCACCTTTAGCTTGGAGAGTTTGTGGTTGGACGGACTCCGCCGAGCCTGCCACATCAAACTGACCAGTTAAACTTCCTTGAAATTGCTTAGGGACTTGTGGCGCTAATTGTAAAAGTTGCAAATCATTCGCTTGGACTCGTGCTTGATAAACACCGTCCTCTAGTCGGATGGAGGAGACATTAACTCTACCACCACCTAGCGGCAAACGGGCTTCACCTGTAGCACGTAAGTTTTTGATATTCAGTGCATTTGTATTTCCCGCAATTTGGAACGTACCCGCCAATGGACCGCCTAGTGCTGGCGGTGCCTGTTTCAAGATCCGTCCCAGATGGAAATTATCTGCTACAAGCTGTGCTGCAAAGTTTTGGTCTTGTAGCTGCACGTTAGAAACCGCAACTGTCCCACCCGCAATTTGTAGTTTAGCGTTTTCAGTACGAATACTGCTGATTGTAAACGGACCTGTGTTGCCTGAGAGTAAAACACGACCGTTGAAGCGTGGATTATTCAGAGAAATATTTTGCAATTGACTGGGCTTGATGAAGCGTTCCACCTCAATTTGGGAAGCATCAACGATCGCCGTATATTGCTGGTTTGCCCAACTTCCAGACCCTTGTACCGTACCACCTGCTACATTAAAGGCAACATCGCGGAATAAGAATGACCTATTTTGAGTGATAATCGTCGCCTGTCCGTTTGTCGGGTAGGTTGCATTGGGTGCTTGCAATTGCACCCGTGTTTGAACTTTACTCGGAACACCAGTTACTTTGGCTGTCGCAGAGACTATGCCAAGTTTTAACGGGGCTTTGATGTCGTAAGCGGAAGCGATCCCGTCTCCGGAAAGATTCTTTGCTGTGAAATTCAAATCCAACTGCGGAATTTTACTCAGTTGTTGGATTGTACCCCCACCTGTGACTTCTCCACCGATGGTGGGTTGTGCTTGAATATCGTTGAGGTTAATAACTGATGCCGTAGGGGAATAAACAAACTTGCTGCGGAAGCTATTAAGATTAACTTTATCGACTATTGCAGGCTTGGTACTCGTCACCGTACCTTTAAGAATTGGCTGAGTGCTTGCGCCCACAACTTGTACATCGGCTTTAACTTCCCCAGCAACAGACACGGGTAGTTTTAATTTGAGTGTTTCTTGGGCATTAGCAAGACTGACTGCATTAACACGCGCTGCTATCTTGTAACCAGTCTTGGTATCAATAGTCCCATTAGCCACCAGAGGTATTTTCCCGAAGCTTGTCCTCATGTTATCCAACTGCACTTGAGTTCCCTGAAAGCGGAGGTTTCCTTGGGAATTGATAAACGGCTGTGGTGCTTTGGGAACTTGAGCTTGAACTCCTTGGACACTGGCGCTTCCTTGGATTGAAAATTGTTGCTGTTGTTGTGGTGTGTAGTGGACGTTCAAGTCGCCTTGAACTCGACCTGCCTGTAATTCTAATGGTAATGTGACCAAGCGACCGATATCAGCCGCAACTAAATCTTGCCCTCGTAGTTGTAAGTTTGATTCTAGAGTTTTTAGTCGTGCATCTCCTTGAATTGAAAAGTTTCCACCACTATCTGCTTGTCCGCCAACGTCAAATTTAGCCAACTCATTGTTGTTAAGTAGCTGTGCAGAACCATTCAGTTGGGAAAAGGTGACTGGCGTTGAGGAGAGAGGAGGAGTGGGAGTAGGAGATGATGTCTTTGGATATGGTAATAACGCTACTTTGGCATTGTGAAGCCAAATTTTGTCTAAAACAGTTTTAATTGGTCCTTGTTTACCTGGCGGCGCTAACTTAGTGTTAATCCAGCGCCCTTGTTGGTCCTGTTGAAGATAAACATCAGGATCAACTAGGGTTACGTCTAATTTTAATGTCCGATGAAACAGTAACTGCAATGGATCAAAACCTACCTCCACACTATCGACCGAAGCCCTAGCCGGATCTGTAGATGTTGCCGGAACCGCTGAAGCCCCAAACTCTAATCCTGTCAGCGAAATTTCCTTCACTTCACCCAGTTTGACAGGACGGTTAAGTGTTGTGGTAAGACTGCTTTCTGCTAAAGGCACTAAATCTTTGTGAACAAAAACCCACAAACGCCAAGCACCGCCTGCAAGTCCAACCAGCGCCAGACCGCCCAACGCAAAGCTGCCACGACGAACCATCAACCACTTACGGTTCTTATTATCGGAATTGGACTGATTCTCTGGATTGGGAGAGTTAGTCATTTCATCAATTCACTGGATTTAGCTGGCACAATATAATATTTATGCCACTTTTTTAGGATAACTGACTATACAAAATTGAGTCATTCGATTTTGGATTTTCTATAACTGATACACGGATTCTAGATTTTAGATTTATTCTACTGATGAATCCGCTTGCTCTGTTGCATCAAGAAATATTCGAGCAGCAAGAATTATGTCAATAACCATCTTGGCAGTCTAAAAAAATATTAAGAATATTAACAATTGTGTTTCTCCACTCAAAAGTTTCCCCTCTATATCGAAATGAAGAAATATGTCTACCTTGCTCTATGAAGATTGACGGTTGACTGCAGTTCCTGCTTGTTTGTAACACTTATGTAGACTGAGTTCGCGAAAATGAATTATGCGTTTGTCAAAACCCTTGGTAGAAAGACCCGGCAGGAGATCCCTTACATCATTTCTAGAGATCTCTAATAGTAAACGCCTTATCCTAGAAGTAGAATGTGGAGGATGATCGATTAGTAAATAAGCCCGACCTATACGAAAAAATACTCATATTCGACAAATGGAGATGAGTGAGGACACTGAAGGTCTGGTACATGATGCAGAAGTCATGTTTAATATAGATCAAAAATAGAAAATATTTAGATGCTTACACCCATGCGTGTCTTTGTGTTGATTTTCAATGCCAGAACAGAAAATGAGGGAATTCACACAGTTCGGGTGGGCGATCGCAACAAGATTCTGATGTTTGAGTCGGAAGACGACGCCACGCGCTTTGCCCTAATGTTAGAAGCTCAGGATTTTCCTTCACCGACAGTAGAAGAGATTGATTCTGAGGAAGTTAAGCAATTTTGCCAAAGTGCTGACTATGATTGGGAAATAGTTTCAGAAAATGCTGGTATTTTCCTTCCTCCAGAAACTAACGTTGAAGAAACTGACTGGAAACCAGACTCCGAGGTAGAAAAAACCGATCCCCAACTGAAAGCGCCAGAAAAGCAGGAATTGTCTGATGCCGAACTAGATACTCTTCGTCGTAAATTAGAGGGGTTGTTGTAAAGAATATCCCCGACTTTTATAAGAAGTCGGGAATATGTTGATAGGAACGTGGTTAGTTGTTAGTTGTTCGCCCTTGAACGTATTATCAATTAACAACCAATAACCCACAACTAATACCGTTTCACTTTAAAGTTGATACATTTAGGCAAGCAGGGGAAGCAGGGGAAGCAGGGGGAGTGAATTGTATCAAAATTTTCGTGAAATGGTATAATAACCCACGGACAAACTACAAATGACATTGCAAGAACGCGGGAATCTTTTAACAGAGCAGATCAATCCTAGTAGTCTTAACTTAGACCAGATCAGTTCAACAGAATTGGTGCAACT
This sequence comes from Rhizonema sp. PD38, assembly GCA_029379285.1. Classification (GTDB taxonomy): domain Bacteria; phylum Cyanobacteriota; class Cyanobacteriia; order Cyanobacteriales; family Nostocaceae; genus Rhizonema. The sequence goes on along the minus strand of JAQYWP010000018.1, from coordinate 14,708 downwards.
GTTTAATAGCGAAGATGAAAAGGCAGTGGCTGCGGTTGTCGCGGCTAAAGTTGAGTTAGCTCAAGCAATAGACACAACAGCAGAGCGTTTACGTCAAGGAGGACGCCTATTTTACATTGGTGCGGGAACGAGTGGTAGGTTAGGGGTTCTAGACGCAGCTGAATGTCCCCCTACTTTCTGTACACCGCCAGAGTTGGTACAGGGGATTATTGCTGGTGGTGCTGGTGCACTCGTTCGCAGTTCTGAAGATTTAGAAGATCGTGCCGAAGATGGAGAAGCGGCAATTCGAGAGCGACAAGTTACGCAGATGGACGTCGTTGTCGGTATCACCGCAGGCGGGACAACGCCTTTTGTCCATGGGGCATTAAATGCTGCCTGTCAACGGGGAGCCACGACTATTTTTATCGCTTGTGTTCCTATCGAACAAGTCATGAGCAACGCTGAAATCGATATTCGCCTGTTGACAGGACCAGAGGTGCTAGCGGGTTCAACTCGTCTGAAAGCCGGTACGGCAACAAAGCTCGCTTTAAATATCCTTTCCACGGGTGTCATGGTTAAGCTGGGTAAAGTTTACGGCAATCGCATGGTAGATGTGGCGGTGACAAATCAAAAGTTACGCGATCGCGCCTTGCGAATTTTGCAAGATCTCACGGGTTTGAGTCGTGAAGCTGCAGGTTTTTTACTAGATCGCAGTGGTAAGTGGGTGAAGTTAGCACTCTTAATGCATTGGACTGGTTTAGAAAAAGAAGAGGGCTTAGAGCTATTATCACAATATCAAGGTAATGTCAGGGCCGCAATTGCCGGAATTAAGGAAAAGTAAGCAATAGACATCTCCAGAAATTAGGTTTTCACCAAGGCAGGATAAGGGTTTCAGATTCTTTTTCGGAGATGTGTAATGAGCCATCAGCTATTAGCTTGCATGACTTGTAAAAGGGCGTCACGCTCAACAAAGAGAGACAAACCAAGTTTGAATTCCTGGAGAAGGTGATAAATAGAACTGACCTGTATTAATTATTCGGTCAGCTAAAACTCTACAGCAGCGCTTCAGTAGCCAAGCATCAACCATCTATAAATCTTTATCCCCTTCAAGATAAGCAGGCATACTGTTATAACGAGCCGACAGAACCTTTGTTACCAGAGACAAACTATGGACGGCAGTCTTAACTTTTAATCTATTAGCATGTATAACTTGTAGTAGTAAGGCGATAAATGTGAATACTTATACAACAATACGGTTCAGTTAGCGCCAAAAACCTTTCAGCTACGTAGGTTGGGGAGCCAGCGCTGCATCCAATGTTAGCCCGCTCTCACGGCGACCGCGACTGCTGTTAGCGCAGCGTTAGCGAGTCTTCTCCCAAGAGGAGACGCAATCATGCGTAGCTTGCTTCCCCGAAGGGGTACGAGCGTCAGGGCGTTTGAGGAACCGAACCCAACATTTTTTATGCTTTGTTGGGTTTCACACAGTGAGACCCAACCTACGATTTTCCTTAACTGAACCGTATTGACTTATACAACCTTTGTTCATGGTTGACTGCTGAAGGGCTGAAGGGCTAATTGCTTGTGAACAACTTAGTACGCTCTAGCAAAGATGACTTGTTGATTTGTAGATTTTCCAGTGTAAAAGCATTTACCCGCCGTACCTTCCTGCTCTAAAGGAATGCAGCGACTTGTTGCTTTTGTTTCTTCTTTTATTTTCTCCTCATCATCCGGACTGCCATCAAAGTAGGCTATGTAGAAACCAGGTTTGTTCTCGATAGAATTTTTGAATTCTTCATATGTGGAAATTGTATAAGTATGCTGACGCTGAAACTCCTGAGCCTTTTTGAAGAGATTATCTTGAATTTCATTCAACAATTCGAGAATGCGAGATTCAAGCTCATCTTGAGGTATTATAATTTTCTCTCCTGTATCGCGTCTCACCAGTACAGCATTATTCTTTTCCATATCCCTTAGACCAATTTCCAGTCTGATAGGGATACCTTTCAATTCCCAATCATTAAATTTGAATCCTGGACTCAAGTTTTCTCGGTCATCAAGTTTGAATGAAAAAGCTCCTAGTTCTTTAAAGCGTTTCTGTATTTGTTGAAAGCAAGAAATCACTTTTTCTTTCTCAGCCTCTTTACGATAGATAGGAACACCAATAACTTGTAACGGAGCAATCTTTGGAGGACAAATAAACCCTTTATCATCCGAGTGAACCATGATTAAGGAGCCAATTAATCTTGTCGTTATTCCCCAACTTGTTGCAAACGGATACTGACGAGTTCCATCAGCCGCCAAATATGTGACGTCAAAAGCTTTCGAGAAAGTCGTTCCGAGGTTATGACTTGTTCCAACTTGGATAGCACGTCTATCCTGAGTCATGGTTTCAATTGTGTAAGTATGTTCGGCACCAGGAAACTTTTCGTTCTCAGTCTTACGTCCGGCAAACACTGGTATTGACAAATACTGTTCTACAAATGTTTTGTAAACTCCCAGCATCTGCTTGGCTTCTACTTCCGCCTCTTCAGGAGTCGCATGGGCTGTATGACCTTCTTGCCAGAGAAACTCTGTCGTGCGGAGAAAAGGTTTTGTTCTCATTTCCCACCGACAAATATTTGCCCATTGATTTAAGAGAATGGGTAGATCACGATAACTTTGAATCCACTTTCGATACGCTGACCAAATAATAGTTTCGCTTGTTGGTCTGACAACAAGTGGTTCACCAAGTTCAGCATCAGGATCTACTCCGATTTGTCCGTCTTCATCAAGTTTTAACCGATGATGGGTCACCACGGCACACTCTTTGGCAAATCCGGAAACATGCTGTGCCTCTTTAGAAAAAAAACTTACAGGTATGAATAAAGGAAAGTAGGCATTGACATGATCAGTGTCTTTGAACATTTTGTCTAATATTTGCTGCATGTTTTCCCAGATAGCATATCCTTCTGGTCTAATAATCATGCAACCGCGAACATTCGAGTCCTCAGCGAGTTTAGCCCTCTCTACAATATCTAAATACCAGCGAGAATAATCTTCGTCACGTCTGGTGATTCTGAGCGCATCAGCTTTGTCATTTGCCATCAAGCTATTCCTCTTGAAACGAAAAAGTTATGAAACTTTAACACTCTATAGGCTAAAGCCACGGAGATTTTAAAGACTTCGCAGTCATTATATCTTGGTTGCTCTGATTTTCCGGTTCACCTTCTTTGAATGGGATGAGCTTGTGGAGTGCTGTGCTTAGATGCACCTCAGCTTATTCTTCAAGTGATTTAGCTGGTAATTCGACTGCTGTAACATCAATTGTGCCTTCTGGTGTGAAGCGCTGAAAATGCCCCTGTTGCACTAATAACTGTTCTCCACAGTTAGGACACTGTAACTGGATGTTATTTAAACCACTAAATTCATGTCTACAGACAGGACAGCGATCGCTCACCAAGTTGTATTGCAGCCACCAGCGAAATCCAAAAAATGCGACAAAGGGTGCTAAGAAAAGTAAACCAACTATAATTAGTAAGGAGTTAACCAACCAACCGCCAAATGACGCCAGCAACCATATAACTGCTAACAGGGTTAACCAAGGGCGGAGATTAGACAAATTAAACTGAAAGGTTTTAAAGCTCATTTTTTAAATGTCGTCTTGCTCTCCCTCTAGGATAGCGAGTTTAATCAGGACTCGATAAGTTGACTAGCAACTCATTATGGTATGGGGAACAACCATCAATTCAGCGGCAAGTATTTGAGAAACTTAGCTCTCACATGCTCCCACATTTGCTCAGACAATAAGTGCCTCTGATTCTCCTCAATGAAATAAGTAAAGTTTTGTTGATAATTTGCATAAGCCTTCTCAATCGTTCCCATAGCTATCCTGACATCGAAAATCGGACTATGTCTATCCTCAGTACCGAAATTGAGGTGTAAGGGACGAGGAGCAATAAGCGCCACAATGTCGGGCGTATCTCCGTATTGGTTCAAACCGGGAATGAAGATCCCGAATCCAGCGAGACGACGATTTTCGTCGATAGCAGAGTAGGTGGGTAATGCACAGTTTCCCACAAGGCACTTGAGTCGTTTTTCCCAAGGACCGACAAGCCATGTGAAAATTGAACCAAGCGAATGACCGTAACAACCAATTGCACTCGCATTCACATCAGCTCTCCAGCGCAAGTAGTCGATAGATCTACGCATATCGAGTATGTATTTCCACGCAAGACATTTCCCGTTGACGAGATAGCGTAAGAAGATGAAGCGTTCAAAGTCACCACCACGAAGAATAGAGTCTTGTCGCTCCTCAAAACACAAGGCATCTGGACAAAGCACAACATACCCAAGACGTGCGAGGGCAACACCTGTGAACTGTGTCGGATCGCCTATAAGACCGGCAGGCTCACTCTTTCCCAGCGCCCAATTATTGTTATGCTGATGCCAAACAGCAATTGCTGGGGCTTTTGAAGTGGGAGTCACATGATCTGGTACAAGAACATATGCAGGCACACGCTCGCCAGGTTCGACTTGGTATGTTACTTTCTCAATTCGATATCCGATGCGTGCTATCGAATCCTCCATTTGTGGAGCGAGCGGACAAGGTTCAGGCCACTCGCCTCCTAAGCATTTCAGAAGATTCTCTTGAAAGTCTTTTAAATCCTTCATTTATAGTTTAGGTATTTAACTATCTCAATATGAGTAGCTTCCCTGATTTTTCCCTTGCCGGATATCAAGTTGAACGTTTGCTGGGAGAAAATCGCGACGGTGGTCGCATCACTTACCTAGCAAATAATATAATGACTCAGACCCCTATAGTGATCAAGCAGTTTCAGTTTGCAAGATCTGGTGCCACTTGGTCAGACTACGATGCACATCAGCGGGAAATTCAAGTGTTGCGACAACTGGATCATCCTAGCATTCCCCGTTACCTCGATTCCTTTGAAACCCCATCTGGTTTTTGTTTGGTACAAGAATATATTCCAGCTAACTCCCTTGTGGAAACGCACCATTGGACACCAAAGCAAATTAAGCAAATTGCTAAGGCTGTCTTAGAGGTTTTAGTCTACTTGCAATCAGTAGCTCCCCCAGTGATTCATCGCGATATTAAACCCGACAATATCTTGGTTAACCGTCAGGAGAAAAAGGTTTATCTGGTCGATTTTGGGTTTGCTCGTATGGGTGGTGGAGAAGTGGCAGTTAGCAGTGTCGTTAAGGGCACTTTAGGATTTATGCCACCAGAACAGATGTTCAACCGTCAGTTAACGGAAGCATCAGATCTGTACAGTTTAGGTGTGACGCTGGTGTGCTTGCTGACACAGACAAAATCAAGTGAAATCGGTAATTTAATAGATTCAGCTTATCGCATCAATGTCAAACAGCTGATCCCTTCTCTCAATCAAGAGTTTGTTGACTGGTTGCAAAAGATGGTGGCACCTGAGCTAAAGAATCGCTTCGATAATGCTGCTGCTGCTTTGAACGCATTACAGCCAATTGATGTTGTCGGCAACACTCCAAACCCAAATAAGCAAGTTTTTACTCGCAAACTTAGTCCGGTAGCTATGGCAGTCGCGCTAGCGGCTCTCTGTCTTGTTGCCATCTTAGGCACAACAAAAATAATTTCCATAATTTCTCATTCCGGAGATCATCATCGAACTGAAAAACACGACAAGAAGAAAAAACATCACCATGACAGAGATGATGACGAGAAAAAAGACCAATATGATAAGGGTGATGATCAAGATGATGACGATGACTAAGCTAGAACAAAGTCATTGACAAAAATCATTAAATACGGTATTTTACTTTTCCTACAATTCATAATTCGTCATTGAGCTACAACATTTACCAATCCTTCGACATTGTCAAAAGCTGCTGTTGCAACCGTTGCTGGAAAGCGTCTATACCAAAGTGCGCGATCGCCTCTTCTCGCAGCCACTGTCGATCACACCGTGGATCATCTCCTTGAAGAATTTTTATACAAGCAGTAGCTACTGCTTCCTTGTCACGGTATGGAACTCGCCATCCCAGCTCACCATCTTGTAATGGCTCGGCTGACCCATCAGCATCACCCGAGAGTACTGGGACGCCACAAGCCATAGCCTCTAAATAGACAATGCCAAAACCTTCTTGAGAAGGCATCACGTAAGCATCCGCCAGGCGGTAGTGTGCGACGAGTTCTTCAGTAGGAATAAATCCAGCAAAAATTGTGCGATCGGCAACACCTAAATCTTTGGCAAGTTGTGCCAATCGCGGTTGATCATCACCGCGACCAATGATCAAGTATTTGACTTTTGGAAATACTTGTGCTATACAAGGCAACGCCTGAATCGTAATATCTACACCTTTGTAAATATCTCCTGACCACAATCGTGCTACAGTCAAAATCACTTCGGACCCTGTCAAACCGTAACGCTCTAACAACACGGGTGACTTTGGTCCAGGAGTAAAGCGATCGCCATTCACAGCACAAGGCATAATTACGACTCGAGCCGGATCGAGATGATTTGCCGCACAGGCGATTTTGCGAGTGTAGCGGCTTACTGTCCAAATATGTTGGGCTTTTTGCAGACTATATTTTGTCAGGGTTGGTAATGGTTGCCATACTTCTTTGCCATGAGTCATAACTGTATAAGGAATTCTCAAAGGTTGGCACAACATACCAATGAGAGGAGCAAGATTGACATGACCACAAAAGACGTGTTCAGGTTTTCTCCGCAACAAATGAGTGAGTAATGCCATTGTCATTTTCACTCGTCCCAGTTGGGAAGACTGAGATTTGAAGTAACGAAATTTCAACCGATCTTGTGATTCAAAAGGATTTTCGCAACTAAAGCTGTCCCTAAGCAAAAATACTTCTGCATGCTGAGGGTGGCTTAATGCCAGATAGGCACGAAAAACATCCTTGACGTAGGATTGAATTCCACCTTCATGTTCAAAGATTTCTATGAACACGAAAACATGGTGAGGTTTCGCGGTTGATTTCCGAGCTTTATCTGTTTCTCCCACTCGATTTTTGTAATGTTAGATTTTGAGTAAGACTTTGAACAACCCTGTCTTGGGTCCGTTGGAAGACGGGGATTCTGTTTTAATGAGCTTGTTCAATCGGCTCCTATTACCCTGGCAGCAAGCCGCTGTGCTTTTACGTAAAGTCTGCTCTAGAGAGTACCCTCTAGAGCAGATTTTGCAATAAAAATGTATTTCTCGGAGAGTGCCACAAGAAATACGGCGTCCTTGTTTCATTCAATCCCACGTTTCTAAGCGTGGGATCATAGCAGCATAGCTGCCGACTGCCGTCACGCCTTCTAAAGGCATTCAATTTTTTTATCCAACTTTGAGTTACATAGTATATAAGTTGGTAGTAGACAAGGAATAAAAGATGAGTAATAAAGTCGGGGAAAGTTGCGTTGGTAACGGGGGCATCACGTGGCATTGGGGCGGCGATCGCAGAAGCATTAGGGAACAATGGCGCGAAAGTTGTGGTCAACTATGTTAACAATGTTGACGCCGCAGAAAAAGCTCCTTAAAAATAAAATACCAGCCGATCTTGATTAATTTGTCAACATACACAGATACTCGTTGTCAGAAGACTGGCATTTTATTTCCACGAGCCTGCCTAAGCAGTTTTGTTCATTTAGTACGAAGAGTGATTTTTTCATCGTATGGTAATGCGTCAAGTCAACAATGACGGGTTTGCAGTGAGGGGTAAAAACCTCAACAACGTTTTTGACTAAAGTATTTACTATAGATAAATCATTACAAACCCATCAAAGTTGGCTTGATGAAGTACCAGTACTCGACTACACGAAATTTCCTCTTGTAAACACCCATAATTATTGGGTGTACAAACGAGAGACCAGTCTTTATGGCTGTTCAACTGGACCATATTTAACGATAAGCAGACAATTTCTGTCATCTGCTCCACGTTCATAGATAACATGGTCAGCCAAGCGTCGTAGAAGAAACCATCCATATCCTCCTACTTGCAGAGTACCAGGTTCTGGTTCTGCAATATCGTCCGGATTAAAAGGTTTCCCACGATCCCAAATCTTAATCTCAACTCGGTCAATCCACAGCGAAACGTCAATTTCAATTGTTGTTTCTGGTGGTAAAGCATTATGAGCATGACGGACGGCGTTAGTAAAGCCTTCTGCTAATGCTAAATTGAGGCGGTAGAGTTGGCTTTCCGACCAACCTACTTGAGGCAAATATTGCAGACAGAATTCCTCAAACCATTGTTGCACCTGATTTAGAAGCTTTAGTTCGCTCTTCACGGTCAGATGGTCTTGCTGCACTATGGTAAGCATTGACCTTGACTTGAATGTAAATGTGTTAATTCAGCACTTCAGCAATCAGTGGTCAGCTATGAAAGGAATTTATTAAAGTCTGCCAGGGGAATTCTCCCTTAATCGCTAACTTTACGTCAACATAGATAACCTAACCCGCTCTTTTAACAAGTTATTTAGGCCAATAGCTGAATGCTTACAGAAACGTTTATATCTGTTATACAGCATTCCTAAATGATTTGCGAGCTATTATGTGTGGGTCGTTATTGATTGTGATAAAGGACGGTTATAACGAGCAGTCTAACAACTCAAATAGGATTGCTATAAATTACAGATTTTATATTTTGCCACAGCATAGATGCAACCTAGTTAACTAAAACTAACGCCTGTTAGTTATTCTCAAAAACACATCTGTAATATGCTCTTGAAGTTAACAGGCGTTAAAACCCTTCTGCTATGATACAGGGGGATATGGGTGTATGGCTGCGTTTGAGAAACTGACTAAACTTCTACACCCGTTATCACCAATTTAGAACAATCCCAAAGTGAGGGATTTATCTAATGGTAAGGCAGCACCGATACCTAACCACAGGGTAACCAAGGTGCCAATGAGAAACACGGTTGTTGCTACTGGACGGCGGAATGGATTTTGGAACTTATTGACGTTCTCAATAAAGGGAACAAGTATTAGCCCTAAGGGTACGGCAGCCATTGCTAATACCCCTAAGAGTTTATTAGGAACTGAACGCAGAATCTGGAATACAGGATACAAGTACCACTCCGGTAGAATTTCCAAAGGTGTAGCGAAGGGGTCTGCTGGTTCTCCTGTCATAGCGGGGTCTAGCACTGCTAGAGCTACAATAGCAGCGAACGTTCCCATGATCACAATTGGAAAGACGTAGAGTAAGTCATTGGGCCAAGCTGGTTCACCATAGTAGTTGTGACCCATGCCTTTGGCGAGTTTGGCTCTCAGCATTGGATCGCTAAGATCGGGTTTTTTTACTGTTGCCATTTTGAAATATGTTCTCCTGCCTAAGTTAAGTTAAAGCATTTGTGAAAGCTACTAGCTTTCGGGCATTAGCTTCTAGATTCATCGTCTTTTATCACTTATAAGCCAACACGTATTTGTATTGCAATCTTGGACTTGGAGACTGTGTCATGCGCCTTTTGTCGCAAATCACAACTCTGACGTTCATTAGAGATGCATATCTACAGGCTTAATAGCTTGTGGCATTGATAGTTATAAGTTTAAAACAAACAAATCAATCTTGGTATTAACTGCCTTTGCCTGATCGCCTGCTACTCTTAGTTGTAACGGAATTTGATTTTTGAGATTTTCGGTAAGCAATCAGCCGTCAAAACTTTCTTGGATTAAGCTTTATCAACTTTCAGATAACAGCGAACACTTAAGCTTGACAAGTTAAGTATACTGACCAGTGAGTCCAGTTCAATTAGCGCCCTCGTCTCCCCAAGTCATAACGGCTGATTGCTTGACTGCTACAACTAATTTGACAACTCAAAAGCAAAAGCTAAATTACAAAGGACCAGAAATCCCTTGCTTACGGATCATCAAGAAGTGCAGCAGCATAAAGACAGCAATGAACCAAGGCAGCACAAAAGTGTGTGCGCTGTAATAGCGAGTCAATGTTGCTTGACCGACACTCGATCCACCACGTAGCAATTCAGATATTGTTGTGCCAACAATGGGAATTGCCTCTGGTACGCCGCTGACAATTTTCACAGCCCAGTAACCCACTTGGTCCCAAGGCAAGGAGTAACCTGTCACACCGAAGGAAACGGTGATCACAGCCAAGATGACACCAGTTACCCAAGTAAGTTCACGAGGCTTTTTGAAACCACCTGTTAGGTAAATCCGGAAGACGTGCAAAATCATCATCAGCACCATCATACTGGCAGACCAGCGATGGACTGAGCGAATCAGCCAGCCGAAGTTCACTTCATTCATTAAGTACTGCACCGAAGAATAAGCTTCGGTCACAGTTGGCTTGTAGTAGAATGTCATGGCAAATCCAGTAGCGAACTGAATGAGAAAGCACGTTAGGGTGATGCCACCAAGACAGTAAAAGATGTTGACGTGAGGGGGGACGTACTTGCTAGTAACGTCTTCAGCGAGGGCTTGAATCTCCAAGCGTTCCTCAAACCAGTCATAAACGTTAGCCATACAATCTCAAGTTCCTCGGAATTGCTCGCGGTTGATAAATATCCCAATTAAAAATTTTGGGATTTTGACTAAGAGAATTTTGCTCGTCAGCGTTGCGAGCAGTAAGAGCGTTGACCTTTTTATTAAAAAAGTTAACACTCAAAGAAAGAGGGTATGTATTGCGTTCCCTTCGTACCCAAACACACAAAGTCGTGAATACAAAGTAGATCTTATCGCTCGGTGAGTTGATCCCACTCACCACACTACATGATTCAATTGTACCACTGCTCTTAAATTTGACCCAAGTTTATCCATATCAATGAAGGGCGGATTTGGACGCATTCCAATACTCTTGACAATTTCTATAACATAATCAAGAAATAGATTTCATCAATATGATTCTGTTCCCTGATTCATAACGGGGGATGATCGCATCAACTGTTGACTTAAATTCCTAATAACAGTTAACCGTCAACAAGCAACACATGCGCCGCCATTTATTTGGGCAGTTCTGTAGGAAGGTTTTCAACGCTCCTCACCTACGGTGGAAGACACTTGCTCTTTGTGCTGGTTCCGCCACAGGCAACTGCCCGTCCCATAACTAAAAGTCAATGGGTATTTTTGTACTCTTATTGTAATTTGGGTTGAAAGTGGAAGTGAAAATAAGGTTCATGCAAAAACAGTTTTTTCAGATTGGATTATCACTGCTCGTAACTTTTTGGTTAGGTTTTTGCAGCTTTTGTCAACCTGTATTGGCTTTAACAGAAGAACAAAAGCTCGTCACGGAGGTTTGGCGAATTGTCAATCATACCTATATAGATGGGACATTTAATCATCAAAATTGGTCAGCGTTACGAAAAAAGGCCCTAGAGAAACCGCTCAACGATTCCCCGGCAGCTTATGCGGCAATTCAAACAATGCTGAGGAGCCTTGACGACCCTTTTACCCGCTTTTTAGACCGGGAGCAGTACCGTAGTTTGCAAGTCAATACCTCTGGGGAACTCATGGGAGTGGGATTGCAAATTGCTCTCAATTCGGAAACTGGAAAGCTAGAGGTTGTGTCTCCTATAGCTGGATCACCAGCAGAAAAAGCTGGTATGAAACCGCACGATCGCATCCTCAAAATAGAAGGATTTTCTACAGAAAAACTCACTCTCGACGAAGCTGCTGCGAAAATGCGCGGACCAGTTGGTAGTTCTGTTACCTTATTGATTGAACGAGATGGAGGAGAAAAGGAAATTCAAATAGTACGCGATCGCATTGCCCTTAATCCAGTGGTGGCAGAATTACATTCGTCTCCTCAAGGAATGCCTTTCGGATACATTCGCCTCACACAATTTAATGCTAATGCATCAGCCGAACTGGCTCGTGCTATTTCCAGTTTAGAGAAAAAAGGTGCTGATGCTTATGTTCTTGATTTACGAAACAATCCTGGCGGACTGTTGCAGGCGGGAATTGAGATTGCCCGTTTGTGGTTAGACTCTGGAACTGTCGTTTACACGGTCAACAGACAGGGTATTCAGGGGTCATTTGACGCCTTTGGTCCTTCCCTGACAAAAGATCCTTTAGTTGTTTTGGTGAATCAAGGAACTGCCAGTGCTAGTGAGATACTTGCTGGTGCTTTACAAGATAACAATCGTGCCTCATTAGTTGGAGAAACTACCTTTGGTAAAGGTTTAATCCAATCCTTATTTGAGTTATCAGATGGTTCTGGCTTAGCCGTCACAATTGCTAAGTACGAAACTCCCAACCATCGAGATATTAACAAATTAGGTATTCATCCAGATAAAGTTATTCCCTCTGTTAACATCAATCGCCAACAGATTGGTACAGAGGCCGATCTCCAATATCAGGCAGCAGTGGAAATTTTGGCAAAAAATTTGGTTGTGGGGAGTACGTAGGAGTCAGTTTAATTATAGATCACATCTTCCTCACATCCAAATATGATGTCAAACTCGCTCACTTCATCTCTTGGGTAATCGGAAGAATAATGACTACCGCGTTACCCGTTACCCATTCCCTTTAAAGAGGAGGTTCAGTCTGAAGTAGAGCTTGTGAATCCAAACTAACTAAGTGCTGGTAAGCTCGATCTATTGCTCGTTTTCCTCTAAGAAATCCCGTGTTTGCACCAGGACAAATATACTGAAGAGTTTCAGGTGTAAAGCGATCGCGCAGCGACTGGAGACTCTTAATTTGTCGGAACCAGTGAAAGGTTTTAGCTGTTCGCAATGGCACGGGTTTACCTTGGTGATCGGGAAGTATATGACGTCCTGTGAACAGTACACCGCCAAAATCACTGTAGTAAAGGCAGGATGAACCCGGAGAATGACCGGGTGTCCAAATTAGTCTCGCTACTGAATTTAGAGTGAATTCTCGACTAAAGGCTGTGTGAGTTAATCCGGGTATTAAATAAGCTTCTTGTTCTTGAATCAGAATCTCTAATCCAAAGGTTTGCTGGATTTCTGTGGAGAGAGCGATCGCACTCCGATGCGTCAAAAATAACCAACGCACGCCACCATGCAAATGCAAAAAATCCTGATTTGTCTTGTCCCATGCCGGACAATCGATCAAGATATTGCCTTCGTTTCTGACAATAAAATAAGCGGTTCCTCCTAACGTCTCTCGATTTGGTGGAAAGGCAAAAATAGTATTGAGCGTGAAATCCGAACCAAGTCCAAGATTCTCTACTTCTTGAGAAAGGACTATTCGTGGTGGCTTGAGTTTATAACTCGATTCGTGAGGGATGGGATTAGCAAAACTCATATTTCAAAATAATTGAATGATCATACGGGATTTTAGGTTGTTCTTTTGCTATGACCTGACCAAGATGCCTATCTGGCTCCACATGGTTAGTAATGAGCGAATCAGCACGGCTCTGTGGACGGGGTGAAATGCTGTATGTGGCAGTCCACAACATCCACTAAAAACTCTTACGATTTAGCTGATAATCATCTGCCCTCTGTTATACTGGCTGTAGTTTCAGTGGGGACGTCGCCCGCCCTCATGAGAAGACCGAACCCAAAGCACCAGAACAACAGTCGGCTATCCATCCTATCGCAGAATCACTACCAGTGCGTCCCATTGAGCCAACAGAAGAAACCCAGCTGCGAAATTGTTTTCCCTGGTCTGTATACTACATCCAAAACATTGAGTATCGACCTCAAGCTGTCATTTGCCGAGGTAAGTTAAAAACTAATCCGACTAACGCCTATCAACAGGTTAAGGCAAATATAGAAGCGCAGTTTGGGGAGCGCTTTGTGCTGATCTTTCAAGAAGGTTTGAATGGCAAACCCTTCTTTGTTCTTGTTCCCAATGCTCAAGCGACTAAAACTCATACAAGCCAATCAGAGAAGTTAGCCCGACCTGGATTAGCGCTTGTACTTCTTTTAGCTACGTTCATGACGACGACCTTGGTAGGAACGAGGATTGCTGGGATTGATCCTACATCAGGGTACTCTAACCCAGTTGCATTTCTGAAGGGATTGCCCTATGCGTTGGCGATCATCGCAATTTTGGGTATCCATGAACTCGGTCACTATTTGACAGCTAAGTACTACAAAATTCGCTCGACACTGCCTTACTTTATTCCAGTACCTTTTTTCCTGGGAACCTTTGGTGCATTCATTCAGATGCGTAGTCCCGTACCCAACCGTAAAGCGTTATTTGACCTAAGTATTGCTGGACCGATTGCAGGCTTTGTTGTCACCTTACCCTTACTCATCTGGGGTTTGGCTCATTCTCAAGTAATTGCTATCACGGAAAAAACAGGAATTCTTAATCCTGACGCTCTCAATCCTCAAAATTCTATCCTACTTGCACTCCTCTCGAAGTTAGCTTTGGGAAGTCAATTAACAGCAAAATCAGCTATTGACTTACATCCTGTAGCTGTAGCTGGTTTTTTAGGTCTGATAGTAACAGCATTGAATTTGATGCCAGTAGGACAGTTGGACGGAGGTCACATAATCCATGCTATGTTCGGGCAAAGAACCGCAATCATCATTGGTCAAGTTTCTCGCTTGCTGCTTCTCCTTCTTTCTTTAGTGCAGCCAGTGTTCTTTTTCTGGGCGATTGTCTTATGGTTTGTACCGCTCATTGATGAGCCTGCTCTCAATGATGTCACTGAACTAGACAATAAACGTGATATTTGGGGTTTGCTGGCAATGGCTTTGTTGGTCATTATTATATTGCCATTGCCACAGGCGTTGGCTCATTTGTTAAAAATTTAAGCACTTAGCTATAAAGTAGAGCAGTAAGCTGTTATACATTAACATAGCTAAAGGCTAAAACCATGCTATTTAAGA
>JAQYWP010000231.1 GCA_029379285.1 Rhizonema sp. PD38 | reverse complement strand
TATAACACTAGACCATCCTCCCAAAGCAAATAACAGAATGCCAAGAGGTATTTGCAGCAGTAAAAAATGGCGATCTAACTGACGGTAGAATGTATCCCGCGCCAGATCAGGGGCATATTTTTTGTAATACTCGTAGTCAAAAAACTGCGAACGCGGATAAAAAATCCACAGCATATGACTCCACCAAAAACCACGCCTTGCAGAGTAGGGGTCTTTTTCTTCGTCTTCTGTATGTGCGTGATGCAGGCGATGTGTCGCTACCCAAAAGATAGGTCCTCCTTGCAAAGCCATTGCACCCAAAGTCGCAATCACATATTCCAACCACTTTGGCAGTTGTAAACTGCGGTGGCTCAAAAGTCGGTGATATCCCAAACAAATCCCAATACTGCCCAACAGCCAGTGAAGGAAAATCGTGACTCCCAAAGCTGACCAAGAAAAACACCAAGGTGCAAGCATTGCCAAAGCATGAAATGTCCCAAAAAATGCCACGTTAATCCAACTCAAGGTAAGCGGCTGCTTACCCTCAGTGACAGCTGAATGTGTTGTCGTCATATATTTTTCCTGCGACGTGAATACTCAGTAAGCGGTCAGCTTAAGAAATAAAGTGTATAAAACTTTATACTCAGCAACTCAAACAAGTCCTAATCGTACTTCAGGCTGATAGCTGAATGCTTTCTCTACTGCTAAAGTAAAAATAGAATATGCAAGTCTTACTTACATTTGCTAGCTTAGCAAGAATAAAATTAAAATGCAAGTGCTACTTACATCATTAAAAATAATCAATTTATGTCTACTTCAATAAACTCAACGAGACAGCGCTTGATAGATGCTGCAATAGAATTATTTACCGTGCAGGGAGTCACCGAGACAACCACACGACAGATTGCGGAATTAGCAAAAGTGAATGAAGTCACACTGTTTCGGCATTTTAATAACAAGCACGGATTACTGCTGGCGGTAATTTCCGAATCGCCAGTGTTTAAAAATCTGGGTGAGTCTTTGAAAATCCAAGCAAGTCAAATAACCAGTGTGTCCCAAGCTTTCAAAGACTATTGTGAAGAGCGCTTGCACTCACTAGAACAAATTCCGGACTTAGTGCGCTCTGTTGTCGGTGAGGCAGGACACTATCCTGTAGAAAATCGACAGGCACTGGGACGAAGCTTAACCCAAGCCAATCTCTATGTGACGGAATACTTAGCAACGGTGATCGAGCGTGAGAAATTAGACACGCATTTGTCAGCCCAAAAGCTCGCAAGTTTACTCAATACTATGTTGTTGGGATATGCTGTGATTGAATTTACCAGTGAATTTCATGAACTTTGGCATGACAGAGACGAGTTCTTGGAAAATTTGGTGGCGCTATTTTTAAATAAAGTGACATCGACTCAAGGATATTATCAGGCGATCGCCACAGACAAAGTCATCGATTTACCAGCAAATTTAGTCCACATAATTCTCCAAAAAGCTAAAAAATCGGGACTCCGAGATTATGCTCTCATGTACGTTTTGTTTGGAGCCGGGTTATCTCCAGCAGAAATTGTTGATTTAGAGCGCTCTCACCAAATTCACCACGGCAACCGACACTTGTTGCAGATAGGCTCAATTCGACAAGTCCCAGTCAATCAGTGGATTATGGGTAAGCGTTATGGTTCTTATACTCGCAATCCCTTAACTCAATGGCTGAAAGTTCGTAAAGATGACCAACCTGCATTATTTCTGAACGATCATGGAATGCCAATTTCAGAGGAAGAAATACAGGAACTCTGGCTGATCTTGACGGCAGGATTGTTGACACCTGAAGATCGACAACCACTGATTGAACAAGCTCAACAAACTTGGTGTGTAGAAATGTTGATGAAGGGAATGAATTTGGAAGATATGGGTATAATCACAGGCTGTAACTTGACAAAGCTACAACCTTATGCACGGAAAGCAAGAGAAAAATCCGCTCTCGAACAAGCTATTCATCTTGATCGGAAATACTAAGCCAGATTCTTTTTGATTAAGCCATAACGCAACAAGGGTAAAATCACATATATAATGCCCTCACCAATTTTAACACCGCACCCCTCTCCCAAGTTTGGGAGAGGGCGCGAGTGAATGGGATATAATTGAAAACCGCCATAATCTTACGATTACTTAAAATGCTTGATGATAGCTAGTAAAATCGGCTGTAAGCCTGTGAAGAAGAAAACGAACTGACAACGGAGAAATTTATGTTATCTACTAAGGCAGGGTGAGGATCTCAACACCGTCTTCGGTGACAGCTAAGGTATGCTCAAATTGAGCGGAAAGCTTGCGATCGCGCGTTACGGCAGTCCAACCATCTTTGAGAACCTCGACTTCCCAAGTTCCTTCGTTAATCATCGGCTCGATGGTAAAAACCATACCAGGTCTTAAGCGTTTTCCCTTACCGCGTGTCCCGTAGTGAGGAATCTCTGGGGCTGTATGGAAAATATGACTGACACCATGTCCCACGAAGTCTCGTACAACAGAAAAGCCTTGTGCCTCAGCGTACTCTTGAATAGCCGCGCCAATATCTCCAACCCGTGCGCCCGACTTGACTTCAGCAATGCCTCTTCTCAAGCATTCTTCTGTCACCTCGACCAATTTTTTTGCTACAGGGGAAGGGGTACCAACGAAGAATGTCTTAGATGTATCGCCGTGGTAACGATCAACAATTGGCGTCACATCTATATTGATAATGTCACCTTCCTTGAGAATCTGCTTGGCATTAGGAATACCATGACAGATGACCTCATTCACACTAGTACAAATTGATTTAGGAAAGCCTTTGTAATTAAGAGGGGCGCTTTTTGCGTTATGAGCCTGCGTCCAACGTTCAGCTTCATCGTTCAGTTCGAGAGTGCTTACCCCTGGCTTAACCATTGGTTCAAGATGATGTAATAGCTCGGCTGCTAAGCGTCCAGCCTGACGCATCTTATCTAATTCTCTGTTGGATAAAATAACAATCGTGTCGGTTTTCATCGAATTTTACTGCTGTAAGTGTGGAATCTAATTGGCTTGTTGCTACTGCGTTGTTGACGTAACTATATTTAGATAATATGCTACCATTATAGTTTCCCCAGTTTCCGCAGAACGCCTTGCTGCATCAGCAACTTTGAGAGTGTATAAGCTCTTATCTGAGGTGATATATAAAGGCTCACTCTTGGTTAAATGGTCTAATACCAGACTTGTATCTTTAGCAAATAGTCCTCGACGAGTACCAACCTCGATTGAAGATTTTTCTCCTGAGCGAAGTAAAAATCCTGTCTCGCCATCAAAAACTAATCCACCGTTTTCGCCATGAACTTCAAACTTGCGTTCTGCTTCCCATAGTGTTTCGCCTTTACCATAAATGACTTGTGCTAACAGTCCGTTTGTGAAGGATAGTTGAGTTACGCAAAAACAGCTTTGGTAATATTCTGTTTCTATCTGCCAAAATCGGTTGTGACAGTTGACAGTTAAGACTTCACCAAACAAATCTATCAAACGGTGCAATCGTGATAGCGCTCCTATCAAGGGAAAGCCAAAAAGCTCATGACTGTAAGTCCATTTGCGAGGTGCAGGATGCTGAGGATTAATCGTGTTGTAGCTGGCGTAAAAAACGTGACCAATTTGTGGTAAGTGTTTCTTCAAGGCTTTATGCACACCACTTAAAAGCTCAATGTGTTCGACATGTAAGAGTTTGTTTTTTGCTTTTGAAAGGGCAACCAGTTCTTCAGCTTCTGCTACGTCCACTGAAAGTGGATATTCGACAATAACGTGTTTGCCACTTAAGAGTGCTGCACGCGCGATCCCACCATGATCTCGATTGATTGTCGCGATCACAATCAGATCTACATCTTCTCGCTCTACGATCTGTTGCCAAGAACTCACTGCCACAGCTTGGTAGTCTTTGACAAAGGCTTCAGTCTTTTCCAATGTAGTTCCAACAACAGCGACTAGTGTAGCGCGAGCATCATTCAGCAACGCCTCAGCCCGTAACTTTGCTACGTAGCCAATACCAACTAAACCAACTCGTATAGAGTGTTCTTCCACAAAATCAGATTTGTTATACATCCTAGGTATAATTTAGTTCACTATGTTAAGAAGGAAACTAGGAAGTTTCCAACTATGTTGTTATGTATCCCCACAAATTGCCGGAGCGAAGATTCAACGAGAACACCGTATCTAAGAGCAAAGGAGCGTCTCGAAATACATTTTTTTGTGTTGTATAACGCGCGTCGGGGGCTTGTAACCCTTGTGCCAGAGTGAAATAGTGAAAATCAATTCTTTCCTTATGCACCCCGCAAAAGATCAATGCCCTTCTTCGGTCACAATATTTTCTCTTGCTAGTTGTTATCCTATGTAAATGTCTGATACATTCAAGAAGTTTTTGTATATTCATAACTTTTTTTAATAATCCAGCTATTTGATAATGTATTGATAAGCAAAACTTATGAGGTTTACATAACTAAATTTCATTACTAATCGGGGTCAATTTCGAGTTACATCCTTTAGTTTTTCTCGTAGTATCAGAAATGAAGCAAATTTGAACTGACGGTTAACCTCATAGGGTCAACCGTTATACTTGCTTTAGCATAACTTATACTACCGTTGGCAAAAGAGAGGATTATTAAATGGCAACTTACAAAGTCACATTGGTCAATGACGCAGAAGGTCTTAACCAAACAATTGACGTTGAGGACGATACCTATATTCTAGACGCTGCTGAAGAAGCTGGTCTGGATTTACCATACTCTTGCCGCGCTGGTGCTTGCTCCACCTGTGCAGGTAAATTAGTATCTGGTACCGTTGACCAATCTGACCAATCGTTCTTAGATGACGACCAGATAGAAGCAGGATATGTGCTAACCTGTGTCGCCTACCCAACCGCCAACTGTACCATCGAAACCCATAAAGAAGAAGAGCTTTACTAAAACAAGTAGCACAGATAGAGAAAATTATTCTGCTGTGTCTGCTCTTGTGATCTGATTTCGGTAAATTATTGATTTCACTTCATGCAGGAACGCAAGAAATTTTGTGTTCCTGTTTTAGTAAGAAAAAGTCAGCACGAGTGCGATCTGCTCCTCTTTTTCTGTCACTCTGTCGTTTGCTTGATGGCGTCGTTGAGAATTTGAATTTGAGTGCCGGGATAATAGAACTGAAGAATTTTCTGAGTTGACCAACCTAGCTTGGCTAAATTTTGAGCGCCAGTTTGACTTAAACCAACTCCATGTCCCAAACCGCCACCGATAAAAGCGTATCCCCAGAGATGTGGTTCGCCTTTGTTCAAAGCTTGCAGGTAGAAAAGCGTACTCCTTGGTGCGGCAAAGGCGCTACGAACCTCGTCTTTACGTAGAGAAAAAGTGCCAATATTAGTTTTGACATTAAGTTGTAAAATGTGTCCGCTGCTACTTCGCTTAACAATATTCATCTCTTCTACAGTTTTAAACTTTGCGAAGGGACTGTTTTTCACCTTGAGAAATTTCTGCAAACCCTTTGTAATATCTGCTAAGTTGCTTTCTTTGCGCCAACGGAACATATCCGTATCAGTTTCATTAAATCCGTTTTGCAGACTGATAAACTTTTCAAAGTTATCTTCGTCCGATAAACTCTGAGCGGATAAGTTCCAAAATTCAGTGGGAGCATCTACGACAGGTTGGAGGTATGGACGATCATTTCCATTCCAAACATCGCTAAAGGAAGCAGTGACGCCACCAGTTGTCGAAGAGTAGAGGGCGTCTACTAGCTCGTTTTGATAAGTTAGTACCATACCTCGTGTTGCCGCGATCGCCTGGTCTGTGTTTGTAGATACTCCATTCAAACCAAAATAGACTTGGCAGTGAGTATCAGCACACAACTGATAGTCATCGATCACAAATCTATGTACATTTCTCAAAGCGTATGTTCGGGCAAGAATCGCTTGTGCTTCGGACGCGGTTTTTGGGGTTGAAGTGCCAATTTCATATGGCACTACTCCACGTAAATAAGTTTCCAAAAGTACGTCATTCACCAGAGTATAAGTACCGTAGGCATTTGGCTGTAACTTCATCCGACCAGAGTAAAGACGGGCATTCTCTGGTTTTTGACTTTGATTGACTTCAATCAAGTTCTTACCACTGGCGATTTCCAAATTATTCTGGCTGTAACGGTTGCCATTGACGACCCAACTTACTCGTGGTACCTGTGCCAGAAGTTGAGTATTGATGTAGGCGGTGTTATTACCAGTCTTTTGTACGCTTTGTAGTAGCAAGCGTCGTAGTAAAGGAGTGTTGTAAACTTTCCGTTTTGCCCAAACCTGCCAGCGTTCTGGCTGGGCTATTTCTACCTGGATTCCTCGTTCCTGCCAGTGTTTGGCACTGTCTTCAGCCGTTTCAAAAGTGCGGTAAGTTCCCAGAACCACCCGTTCTTCAACGACTGGTTCTGGTAAAGCTTGCATTACTATTTCTAGCTTGACAGGTTTGGCAGTTTGTAAGGTTTGCTCACGTTGACCATTTTTAAATGTCAACTGTAGGCGATCGCCTTTGGTCGGTTCTAGTTGCAGCTGTTTTGTTTGTTGGTCTCCAAATCGTTGTACAATCCCAATTCTCAGTTCTATATCTTTTGTTTGAGTTGCTTGACCCGAAGACGCACCAGTCAAACCTAGTAAACAAAATGTTGTCAATATCTTGTAGGAAAAACGCCAGAACACGATTTTCATGGAAACTTGATTTTGCCGCCAGTGCTTGGAGTGGATGATAAAAGTAGTTTTATGTAATTCAGATATCCAATGATACTAGTGACATACTCTCATATCAACCGAAAGTTGAGTGGGCTTCTTGCCGTTCGACGAAAAATAAGCAAAATTTTGTTTTGCCACCACGTCAAGCGTTCCAACTGACGGTTATACCAGTAACGCAAAATCCGCAACCAATCGTTCAGATCTCGCTTTTGATTAGTCTTTGGATAAAATTTGTACTGAGACCTTGCCTTCATGAAAATCTCGACTTTTGCGCTTTACTTAGTGTTATGATAACACGTATTTTTTTTAGTGTTAAAAATATGAGAAAAGATTTTATTCATAAAGCGAGGGGAGTTTCGGACTTAAAATGTCACTTAGTGTTGACTCCAAAATACCGGATGAAGGTATTTAATGATTCTATGCTGACAAGGCTAGAGGGGATATTTACAGCTTTAATGGAAAAGTGGGAGGGTCGATTAATTGAGTTTAATGGTGAGCAAGACTATATTCACTTGCTTCTTCAGTACACGCCTCAAACTGAATTAAGCAAGTTGATCAATAATTTGAAAACAGTTTCTAGTCGTTATCTGAGAAAAGAGTTCGCAGAAGATATTAACAAAATTTATTCTAAAGATGTATTGTGGACAAGCGGCTACTTTATTGCTTCTTGTGGTGCACTCACAGTTGAACAACTTAAGCAATACATTGAGGAGCAAGACCGTCCCGATTAATTAAAATGTTTGTTCGCTGATGAATGAAACGACTGCGGCACGATTTGCTAATTTGGCACAACAGTGCATTGAGCGCGAGTACCCTCACAATCGTCTGTACTGGTTGGAAGGTCGCGAGGATCTTAAACCACCACGCGAACTGACACCTGCCTTCTATGGCTGCTTAGATTGGCATTCAGCCGTACATGGCCACTGGTTGCTGGTACGTTTAGTTCGTTACTTTCCTGATGCCTCTTTTCAGACAGAGGCAAGGCTTGCACTCGCTCGGAATCTCATGCCCTTGAAGATTCAAGGGGAAATTGCCAACTTGCAACACCAACCCTCTTTTGAATGCCCTTATGGCTTGGTATGGCTTTTGCAACTCACGGCGGAACTCCATGAATGGAACGATGCTCAAGCGAAAGAATGGTTGGCTATCTTGGAACCACTAGAAAACTTAGTGGCAGATAACTTACAGCTTTGGCTGGAAAAACTGGAACTTCCCAATCGCACGGGGATGCACAATCAAACAGCTTTTGCTCTTGGTTTAGCGTTGGATTGGGCACGTGTTACCGAAAATACAAGCTTCGCTAACTTAGTGAAAAACAAGGCGCAAGAATTTTATCTGCACGATCAAAACTATCCGTTGCACTTTGAACCACTGGGCTATGATTTTCTTTCTCCTTGCCTTGCTGAAGCTGACTTGATGCGTCGAGTTCTTTCACCAACCTCTTTCACCAACTGGTTCGGTGATTTTCTTCCACAATTACCCGTTGGGGATGATACCCATTGGTTAGAACCTGTAAATGTATCTGATCCTAAAGACTATTCGCGATCGCACTTCCAAGGTCTTAATCTCAGTCGCGCTTGGATGCTTGAGGGCATTATTTCCAGTTTACCCGATGGCGATCACAGGATAAATACACTTCGTTCGGCTGCGATTCTCCACACTCAGAGTGGGCTAACAGAGGTGAAGGGCGAACATTATGCTGGAAGTCACTGGCTGGGAACATTTGCTGTCTATCTTCTGACATCTCGTGGATTGTTAGTGGTTGATTGTTGATACACAGAATCATAAATGAGTTTTTATCTTGCAAATTAATAATTGCAATGCAAAGTCATAACGAGTATGATTTAAACAGAGAGTTAAGAAAATTTTTATGAATAAAGTCCAAGAAATTGCGTTAAATCAAATTAAGCGTCCTTTGCCGCGCCAGAACGATCCACAGAAAGTGCAGGCTTTGATGGAATCGATTGCTGCGATCGGGCAGCTTGAACCGATAGATGTTTTAGAAGTGGAGGGGCAGTATTACGGATTCTCTGGATGCCATCGCTATGAGGCTTGCCAGCGTTTGGGTAAAGAAACCATCTTAGCCAGAGTTCGTAAAGCACCCAAAAGTGTTCTGAAGATGCATTTAGCGTAGCTCATATTTCCCGAGACGCTAAGATTTTCTTTACGTCATGCCGTGAGGCGTAGGTGGGCATTGCCCATCTTTATGAAACTGGTAAATTACCATTCATCAGCATGGCTAGCAAAATCCTAACAACCACTTCCAACTCTTCGGTGACTCGGTAAAGGTTAATTCCTTGGTCAATTTTTTGTATTTTGCGATACAATACACCAAATTGCCAAATATTACCTGTCGTTACGGCTCCCAATATTTCTGTTTGAGTGGAATCAGTCCACCTGTCTAGGGCGATCATCTCAGTGGCTAATTGTGTAAATCCCCTGTTTATATCTGCTTGCTTGGCTTCAATGACAATTAAATGAGTCTGTGTTCGTAAATAATAATCCAAATTTCCCTGAAGCTGATTGTCAACTTTGATATTGTATTCAATCCGAAGTTTAGCACGAGAATAGCGGATTAAATCGGTGACAACTGGCGCTATTAACATTTCCCGGCGTGTTGCTTCGTTCTCCAAATCTACATAAGGCAGCACTTCTTCAATCTGCTGCTTAAGATCGGGGAGTCGATCTAATGTGCCAGGATATTGAGGCAAATCGAGGAATTTTCGCTCAAAGGAATACCCAAATTCAGCAACTAAATCGTCAACCGCAAACCCTAACTCAAAGTAATTTCTAAAAGTATACGAACGATTCGGATCTAGCAATGATTGGTAGCTCATTTGACTTTTTTCCCATTTTGATATAGTTATTTTGCAACTTCATTCTTGTTGCCTTCTATTGAGTAACAAACAACGTTTAGATTGAACACACGCATCGACTTTTCATAACAAAACCCTGATTTTTCCATAACTCGAATTGATGCTCGATTTTGTGGACAAGCAAGTGCAATAATTCTGTTGAGATTTGCATTGTCAAAACCAAAAGAAACTGCTGCCTTTGCCGCTTGAGTGGCAATTCCTCTACCCCAATGACTTTTCTGCAACCCGTAAAGAAGTTCTGTATCGTTTAACTCATCCAAATGACGAAGTCCACAGTAACCGATCATTTTATCTGAACTATTTTCCACAATAGCCCAAACTCCATAGCTGTACTTTTTCCAATTTTCTATGAAAGAAGCGATCGCTATGTTTGTTCTTTCTTTTGGAACTGGGATACCCCGACTAGGAAGAAAACGTGTTATACCATTTCACGAAAATTTTGATACAATTCACTCCCCCTGCTTCC
>JAQYWP010001238.1 GCA_029379285.1 Rhizonema sp. PD38 | reverse complement strand
AGAAAAAGTGGTAATTTTACTGATGGAGTGGGAAGGCAATACATTGGAGAAATTGGTAAAACAGATAATGGTATAGTAGCGGTAACAACACATTTATATGATGGACGAAAAAGCTTGCCGTTAGATATAGAATTATATCTAACGCGACTTCTTTACCTGAAGGGAAACAAGATCCAGAATTTCAGAAAAAAACTGAACTAGCAATCAAGTTAATAGACAGGACGATAGAGAGAAAGTATCAACCGGGAATCGTACTTATAGATGCTGGATACGGCAACAATACATCCTTCTTATTAGAGTTAGAGAATCGTCAATTAAAATACTTGGGAGGAATAGCCAAAAATCGAAAAGCAACTATTAATGTATCCGAAAAAAATTCTCAAGAAATTAGGATAGATGAATTAGCACAAAGCATACCCTCATCGGCTTTTACAGAAATTCAATTAAAATTAGATAAACCAAGAACAGTATGGATAGTAACGAGAGAAATAGAGATATCACAACTAAAAGGAAAGCGGAATATAGAAGATCGTTATGAATGCTGCGACTTTCTCTGTTGCCACTGATATTGACTATTTCATCACCAATGCCTCTACATCAATTGTTACACCAGAGTGGATATTTAATACCTATTCTCAAAGAAATTGGGTAGAAGTTTTTTATAGAGAAGCGACTCGGGGTGGCTAGGGCTAAAAGAATATCAAGTTCGAGATAAGAGAAGTCTACTTCGACATTTTATCTTAGTTTTTTGTGCCTATACTTTTATTCTTTGGCATCAGATGACTGGGGGCTTGAGAAGAAGGTGGGCATCTATTCCTTTGAACACTTTTACTGAAGCTTTAGAGGCTTTTAGAACAGCTATGTATGAGTCGATTTTTTGATTGGTTGACCCATAATCGTGACGTATTCGCCGCGCCTCAAGCGAGTTTAGGCTACATTTGGGCTTAATTTTTGTTTAAGTCCCGGGAAGCGGATAGATTAAACTATCGCTCTCCGCTATAAATTTGAAGAGATCGCGTTAGCACTGAACGTTAAAGGGGTATCAAGTCGCCATTGTTTACCTTTATAAAACAGCATCTGATAAACATGCAGACCGCCGTATCGAAATGAAGCTTCAAACGATTGCAGATAGAGATACCACATCCGGAGAAATCGCTCGTCATAAGTTTGATCCAGTGACGCAATTTTAGCTCGATTACTCATAAAATTGTGTGCCCATCGCTTCATGGTTTCTGCATAGTGCGGCTTCAGGTTCTCACAATGGGCAACCGATAATTTGGCAGCCCATAGTTCCTTGGTCAATTCGTGAAGCTGTGGCGCATACCCACCTGGAAAAATATATTTATCCACCCAGGCTCCATTGCGTTCGTTGCTCTGGGTAACAATCGTTTGCAATAATCCTACTCCATCGGGAGTTAATAGTTCGGATGCCTTTTGCATGAATGTAGCAAAGTTTCCTTTACCCACATGCTCAAACATGCCGATGCTGACAAACTTATTAAACTGTCCTTGCACTTCTCGATAATCGGCAATGATGATTTTAATGCGATCTCCTAATCCTCTGTGATTAATCTTTTCAAGCGCCAGCTTTGCTTGCTCTACACTCAGCGTAATTCCTGTTCCAGAAATACCATAACGCTCAGCTGCATAGATTAGCATTCCACCCCAGCCACACCCGATGTCAATCAGGGATTCCCCGGACTGCAACGCCAGTTTTCGGCAAATTAACTCATACTTTTGAAGCTGCATTTGTTCTAGGGAGTCTGCCTCTTGTAGACGATAGCCACAGGAATAGGTCATTGTGGGATCGAGAAAATTCTGATAAAAATTATTGCCTAAATCGTAGTGATGCTGGACATTCTTGCGACTGTTTTGGATCAGAATGGGGAGTGTTCGCAGACGTTGAGTAATGACTTTGAGCGCAAGGGCGATCGTTAAGTGATCACGAGCTTTGTCGGCTACATTGCTGCGATACAACAATCCAAGTAGTTCAACGAGATTATTGTTTTCTTCGTCCCACCAGCCGTCCATATACGCTTCACAAAACCCCAGTGATCCAAACGTCAGAATACGATTGTAGGTGTTGGGGTTGTGAATGTTCATACGGAGTGCTAGATCTGAACCCTTATCGCCAAAGTTGAATACTCTGCCCTCTGGGTTCGTAACTGTCAGATTTCCGGCTTCAATCAGACTGAAAAGCTGATAGAGATAGCGTTCTCCACCTTGTTGATTGATTAAATGCGATCGCGCTCTGATAGTGCCTCCTAACCATTGCCCAATTTTCTGAAAACTGGTTGAGCGAACGTATTTTGCCTTGGATGTATCGTCTCTCGCCACGGGTTCAACTCCCTGAATTAAATGTTAAGTTTGTCGTCTTGCCGTTTGTCGCTAACCTCAATTTCTCTAGAAGTCGAAAGAGATGTTGAAGTGTTCACTCCGCTTGCTGCTCAACTATTTTGTTGTATCGAACAGTTCCTCTCCCCACTTAAATCATTACTCTTTCAGCAACGCTAGCGGCTGAAGTTCCTTTTGAGGTAAGTTGAAATAACTGGTAGCATCAGCCAAATGCTTTAGTAGTGTGGATTGTGGTAAGGGTCCAAGCAAGTGATTCCAAGGTAAAGTAATATCTGTTGACCAGTTATCATGAACGTAGAAATCTAAGTTGGGTATTTGTCCTTTA
>JAQYWP010001237.1 GCA_029379285.1 Rhizonema sp. PD38 | reverse complement strand
GAAAAGAGCCAGTGCTTAACTAAAAGCAGCACGCAAACCATTGCCAGTCAATCTCGCCACAAGCTAAGTTGTCTCTATTTAAAAATGTTTAGTTTTTCTAAAAATTAGAAGATCGTAATTTGTTTTGGCTAAAGACTTGTATTGTAGCTAAGGTTATGTAATACTACCAAGTAAATAAACGGTAAATCGGTCAATAAACAGAATTTTAAAAAGTCAGGCATAAGTATCCCACAGACTAAAGCAGAAGAATATTTGGCAAGTGTTGGTCGCTAAAGACACAAATTTGTTTGAAGTTGAACAGATTTACCGGGGTAACGCGGGTTTAGGTAGGTGGTGCCTACCTGAGCCTTTCCTTCGTATGTTCAAAGAGGAGAAAAGCCTATGGTTGCTACAGTCAAAACTCAGTATTTCAAAATCTTTCATCGTTTTAAGCTG
Source organism: Rhizonema sp. PD38 (assembly GCA_029379285.1). GTDB lineage: Bacteria > Cyanobacteriota > Cyanobacteriia > Cyanobacteriales > Nostocaceae > Rhizonema. Next base: position 2,248 of record JAQYWP010001237.1, on the reverse strand, counting down.
CTGTTTGTACCAGGATTATTAACCTTAGTAACTTCCTTAACTTTAGTTAGTTGCACGGAAAAAAGCCCGAAAACAGAAACCCAATCATCAGTAACCAATACATTAGATACTAAGACATCTGAAATTAAGACCAAAGTACTCCACATGGGGTATCAACAAGCAGGTGATTTAATCAGGGTCACAAAAGTATTGGAAACGCGGCTGGAACCCTTAGGTATTAAGGTAGAATGGGCGCAATTTGCCCAAGGACCACAGCTAATGGAAGCCATGAATGTTGGTAAGATAGATTTGGGTGCTGTAGGGGAAACTCCTCCTATCTTTGCTCAAGCAGCTGGGGCTCAAATCGTTTATATTGTTGGTTCGCGACGCACTGAAAAAACTGGTAAAGGAAGTGCGATCGCTGTGCCACCAAATTCTCCTATTAAAAGTGTTAAAAATATCAAAGGGCAAAAAGTTTTCTTCCAAAGAGCCTCTGCAGGTCACTATTTTATCATCAGAGCTTTGGAAGATGCAGGGTTGAAATATAGTGATATTAAAGTACAGAATATACCAACGATGGAATCTAGTGCTGCATTTATACAAGGGAATATTCCGGTTTGGGTAACCAACGATCCCTATCTAGCCATAGCTGAAAAAGCAGGTAAGGCGCGGGTAATCTTGAATGCCCAAGGACTTGATACGCCAGGAGGATACTATGTTGGGACAAAGCAGTTTGCAATAGATAATCCGCAATTACTACAGATTGTCATTGAGGAAATTGATAAAATCCAGCGCTGGGCTGAGGCACATCCTCAAGAGACTGCAAAGCTAATTGCACCTTATCAAAAATTACCTCTTGATGTGATGGATTTAGTGATCAGCCGTCGCAGCTATGGATTGAGAGCCATTTCTCCAGAATTAATCAAGGAGCAACAGCGAATTGCAGATTACTTTTACAAAAATGGTTTGCTACCCAAACCTCTGAATGTTCAAGAAGCCATGCTGACAAGTGAACAGTATGCAGCAATCACTCCGCCAACAATCAGCCAAAAATAGCATTTAGGAGAATCAGCAACCGTGAGTGTTCATGATTCAGAACCAGCATCTACTCTCAATTCTCACCTAGATTTACAGGCGGACGTCCTTGTTATTGGGGGTGGTCCCGCAGGCACTTGGGCAGCTTGGAGTGCGGCAAGCCAAGGAGCGAAGGTTGTCCTCGTAGATAAAGGCTACTGCGGAACTAGCGGGGCCACAGCAGCCGCAGGTACAACGGTATGGTATCTTTCACCAGAGGAAAACCGCGAGGCGGAGTTGTCTAGGCGAGAAACTTTGGGCGGATTTCTTTCTGAGCGCGACTGGATGAATCGCGTATTGGATCTAACTAGGATTAACCTAAATCGCCTAGTTGAGTGGGGCTATCCCTTTTCCCACGATGACAATGGTCATTTTTATCTTCCTTCACTCCATCAAGGTGCAGAGTATATGCGGTTGATGCGAAAACAGGTGAAAAAGGCGGGGGTGAGAATCCTCGATCACAGCCCTGCACTGGAACTGTTGGTGGATATAAACGGTGCCGTGGCGGGAGCTAAAGGAATCTCTCGGCAAAAGGGTGAACGGTGGACAGTTAAAGCAGGAGCAGTCATTCTCGCTACTGGCGGTTGCGCCTTCCTCAGCAAAGCTTTGGGCTGCAATGTCCTGACGGGCGATGGGTATCTCATGGCTGCGGAGGCGGGTGCCCAATTATCAGGGATGGAGTTTTCCAACGCCTACGCCCTAACTCCTGCCTTTGCCTCTGTCACAAAGGGTGCGTATTACCGCTATGCCACTTTTACTTATGAAGATGGTACTGTTATTGAAGGCGATCGCCGAGAGATTGCCCGCACGTTGTTGACTCAACCTGTTTACGCTTGTATCGACAAAGCCACTGAAGAACAAAAAGGTTGGATGCAGACGATTCAACATAATTTTTTCTTGCCCTTTGAGCGAGTTGGGATTGACCCCTTTACGCAAAGATTTCCCGTCACGCTACGTCTAGAGGGAACTGTGCGAGGCACGGGTGGATTACAGATTGTTGATGAAACTTGTGCCACGTCTGTTGCCGGTCTTTATGCGGTTGGAGATGCTGCAACGCGAGAACTCATCTGCGGTGGTGCGTCAGGGGGTGGCAGTCCGAATGCGGCATGGGCAACAGCTTCTGGTTGTTGGGCGGGTGAAGCGGCTGCTTATTATGCCCGTCAATTGGGAAGTAGAGTAAATCAGCGATCTGTGC
>JAQYWP010000230.1:2636-10051 GCA_029379285.1 Rhizonema sp. PD38 | reverse complement strand
GGGACGGAGACAAAATAAAATGCAGAACCTTTATCAACTAGAGTTGTACCCAAAGTTACTCTTTGAGGCGGTTGCAGCCTTTTAGGCTGCAACCAAGGTTCTGCATTTTATTCCAGTCAGAATGCTTAGGAGTTATATGTGAGGAGTTATGAATCATCAAAATTTTGAATTAACAATTGGTTGGCTGTATCCAAAGTTGATGAGTACCTATGGTGATCGCGGTAATGTCATTTGTATAGAACGCCGTTCTTTGTGGCGAGGATACAATGTCAGAGTGTTGCCGTTAGATCAAAATACGACAGCAGCCGATATACATACAGTCGATTTGCTCGTTGGTGGTGGTGCCCAAGATCGCCAGCAAGAAATTGTCATGCGCGATTTACAGGGTACGAAAGCAGACGCACTGCGTGAGAAAATCGAAAATGGGACTCCTGGAGTTTTTACCTGTGGCGCACCTCAGTTGCTAGGACATTATTATGAACCTGCTTTCGGACAGCGCATTGAGGGGTTGGGCATATTGGACTTGGTGTCGGTACATCCTGGTGAAAATACTCGTCGTTGTATTGGTAATTTAGTAATAGAAGTTACAGCCACTCGTCTAGCACGAGATTTAGAAGAAATGATAGGTAGCAAACCCTATTTGATTGGATTTGAAAATCACGGTGGACGTACCAAACTGGGGAAAGTGGAAGCGTTAGGTCAAGTGGTGTACGGTTTAGGCAATAATGGTGAGGATGGGACAGAAGGTGCATTTTATCAGAATGCGATCGCAACGTATTCTCATGGTCCCCTGTTACCAAAAAATCCCTTTGTCACCGATTGGATGATTCAAACCGCACTTCGACTCAAGTATCAACAGCCGCCGATTACCCTCTCACCTTTAGACGACACTCTTGCCATGCAAGCACGAGAAGCCATGTTTAAGCGGTTAAAGGTTAATTTTCCAACTCTTGCGTTGCAGCAGTAGCAACTTTTCACGTATAAAGTAGCTTAGCGATCAGCGTTATTTGTTGTTATTTAACGGCTAACAGCCATATTAGAACTCTTCTTGTGGTAAGCTTTTAGGGCTTTTTCTCACCGTCGAACTCACGTCACGTATACGGTTAAGTTTGCGTAGACTTATTCGAGTGAGTTTGGATTTAACACTAGAAATGCATAAGAAGCTGACTAACCTTGCTAACCACACTGAGAGGAAGAAATATGAAATTCTCAGAATCCTTCTTGAGCAAGCATTCCAGGATATTAATCTTGATTAACTAAGTTACTTAAGTAAGTAAGTAACTTAATGATTACTTTTTTCCATTTCTAATACGCTGGAGGTCTGACCAAAACTCTTCTCTTGTTACTTTATCTCGAGTTTCTTGCCTTTCTTGAGTATAGTCGCCACTTCCCCATCCAGTTTGTTGTAAAAAGCGAATAGCATCAACTTGTCCCAAATGTTTAACTAAAATATCATACCCTTTTTGTCTCAATTCTACTGGTGTCATAATGTGTTTAACCTTAATAATTAAGATTGTAAAATCTTCATTAACCAACTAACAGGATTGTCCACAACTATTTTTAACACACCTTGATGGCGCAATGCATTTTTAAGTAAACAGTCATCAGTGGAGAGGAAAATATCTACCTGTGCAACTTCTGCACAAACAATATGAAACGAATCATAAAGACTAAAACCAAGATTTACGCTCTTGTTGGGAGCGTAAATCAAGCTCATTATTTAGATTGATAGTTATGGTAGCAAATTCTAATAACTTAGGACTTACGCATTGACAGAGTGGGAAAAGCGTGCTTACTTGAGATTGGTGTCGTCTACTTATAGGTATCGGACAATTAGAGAAATAAGCAAACCCTCGACAGCACAATGTAATCTGGAACATTACACTCTATTTCTGTTATCAGAGCCAAAGCATAGGGGATGCAGTAGATTAGCAGAAATATTAGAAGACGTTTATTTTGCTCACTTCAAGCATTTGTTAGATTGGAGCTAATGCGCTCTGAAAAAACAATTACCAATTGGTATGAAGTGCAAAGGAACTTATTTACCGAAGTCGTGCGCGAGTATATTTTGAGCAACCTCACTAGTGCTAGTCTTTCCCAGGATACATAATTGATGTTTTTTGTCAATGCGTAAGTCCTATAACTTTAATATGTTCTCTAGTTTTTCAAGGTTACGCATTTTTTCTAGCTCGACTGTTATAGCTTCGCTAGTGACAAGTTGCCATTTTTTTGCACTAATCCGCTCCATAATGCTAAGAATTGCCTCTCCTTCTAAACGAATTCTCTCTTGAGTCCAATCGTCAAAAGGGCGATTGAGACAACAAACATCAAGATAAATTTTATAATTAATTTCCTGTTTAGCCATTACCATCCCAATTTAATCAGAAGTAGAGTTAGTACCACGAAGCACTTTAGTAGCACAACTAGCAGCTTCTTTTTTAGGGGTAGAGCTGACGAACGTGTCACTATGGGCGTTCGTCAGTCTGTAAGCCTTACTATACAAGCGTTTCAACTATCAGTCTCCAATAAATCACCTAGACTCTTTATCAGAATGCGATCACAACGTATTCTCATGGTCCCTTGTTACCAAAAAATCCCTTTGTCGCCGATTGGATGATTCAAACCGCACTTCGACTTGAGTATCAACAGTCAATTATGCTCTCACCTTTAGACGACACTCTTGCCATGCAGGCACGAGAAGCCATGTTTAAGCGGTTAAAGGTTAATTTTCCAACTCTTGCGTTGCAGCGGTAACGACTTCTCACATCTCTCTTGCTTTGCTTACTCCCGAACTGCCAGAAGAATACTTAATTTAATTAACCGCCAAGGACGCCAAGGACACGAAGAACAAGTACAAAAGATAGGTGATCTTACACTCAGTGTTGGGAGTAATTGGGCAGGAAAATTGAAAACCATGTAACGAAATGTAAAGTTTCTAAAATTGGCTCGTAGTCGCGCTTTAGCGTTCTTAACAGCAACAGAGCATTTTCAGTTTATTTCCGCTCACTAGCTTAATTTGTGATTTGTTAACAGCCAGATTAAAACAACTCCAATGTGGTTTACTCAGTAATAATGCAAACTCAATAAAAAGTTGGGGACCGTAAGATTTCTATGAGTACTCGTTGGGGGTGGTTATTCGGGATTGCGCTCACTGCTGCTAGCAGTACAAATTGCGCTCAAGCTCAGATTATTCCAGATCGCACGTGGTAGCAGTAACCAAATTGCCGATTCTAGCTTCTAGTCTGTCAATGCAATCTGGTTGATTTGCAGTCACTTATTTTCCCCCACATTTAATAGTTGGTGGTGCGTTCGTTTTCAGCTTATTCAATTTGTAATTGTCGAGTGTTGGTTGTAAGTTTTTTGTTGGAGCAGATCTTGCCAATCTTCAATTATCTTTTTTGTCCACAGCCAATTTTTAGCTAATTTATCTGGAGTGAAACTTTCTGGATCTTGCTTGACGACTATTTGTCGCAATTTGATGGCTTCACCAATATATCGCTCTCGTTTATTCTCTGGTTGATTATGTGCGTTTTTATACAAACCGAGGGCTAGTCCAGCATACGCCATAATAGCTTCTTTCGGTAATGGTGTTTCTGTAGCTACTGGTGTGGGAGAAACAGAGTTACTTCGCTCTTTGAGAGATACATTCAGTGCCTTGAACCAAGAGTCAATAGCTCGATTTAAATCGCCTTCTGCATAATAGGCAAACCCTAGAGCGTTAGCATATGAAGGTGAGTCTGGTTTGGCTTTGGCTGCACTGTCCCAATAACGCCGGACATCATCAAAACTGTAAGTGTTATCTCCAGCCTGGAGCGATTGCCACGCTAATCTTCCTTTGATAAAGTTTACAGATGGATTGTCAGCTTCATATTGAGGAATTATATCAAGGGCTGTTTTAGCATTATCGAGCGCATTTCGGTTGAACAGCTCATCCACAGCCATCAATCCTGTTTTCAAATCACCCCTACTCAATTTATCAGTAGCGTAGACAGTGACAATTCCCGTTGCATCTGTCTTCAGATTAACATCTGAATGATTTGAGTTAGATATAGAATCAGGAATTGCAGGTAGATCGGACATCTGTCGTTGCCACAATTGAATACCGATAGTGAGGGCGATCGCGCTCACTCCGACAGTTCCCAAAGCGTACCATAATTTACGTCTAGTGCGGCGTCTATATCGTTTGGTTTGTGTGGTAGGATCTGACGATGCGTAATTTGAATTCCAATCTCCTGAAATCGCTTCTTCTGACGAATTTTGGCTAAAAACCGGGAGTTCTTGAGGACTTAGATTGGTTTTGCCATAGGAAGCAGCCTCACGGATTTGTTCCCATACTCCGGCATCGTTTTCATCAAACGAATCTATCTCATCTGAAACTTGTCGCTTCTCAATACCATCTTCGACAAGTTCAGCAGTCATGTGAGATTGTTCGTTTCTAGCGTTGGAATTATCTAGCTGGCGAAATAGATCGGAAACGACAGCAGAATCTTCAGCATAGGATGCATCGTCATACTCAATTTCATTAACTAAATCCCCCCAAGTATCTTCACCCAACCAGTCCAAACCAGAATTCTGTCCGAAGCGAGAAGCCTGGATTTCTCCCAAAGGTGAACGAACTGAATCGACTGAATCTGAGTAAATGGATGATATTCCGCCTAAATTGGAATCGTACTCGTTAAATAATTCTCCATTTTCAGATGAGTCAATTTCCGGACTGAGATGACCGTTAAACTCTGGTTGAAGATATAAAATAGGTAAAGCCCAGTAAACTTGGTGAGAACCATAAGTGGCAATCAATCCTTGACGCATTCGGCTCGCGCATAAATCTACAGATAAGCCGTGAGATAGGTTGCGATAAAATAATTGTGTTATCGTCAGCGCTACATCTTCAGGAATGCGTTCTGACATTGCCAAAACACTCTTAATACCCCGCTTCACCAAACTTTCCGTGAGATTGTGTTCCCCTGTATCTGCACCAGGATCTGAGGTAGCTGCATATGTTCCTAAGCAGGAATTAAAAACAGCCATTTGAATGTTATTATTGACAAGCAAGCCAGCTAAATCGTCGCCGCTTAAGGTTTCTCTTAAACCAGTTCTGCTATTAACAAGATATATTTCGCCTCCGCCCGGACCTAAATTACTGTGTCCGGAGTAGTGTAAAACATCGTATCTTCCTTGTTCTAAGGCTTGTGTCAATTCTTCCCGTCCCGGTTGTTCAAGAACGGTTAGCAGGATTTCTGGCAGATAATAACCACCTTCACTGTACGGGATCTGACGGTAAAGCTCTGCTTGCAGTCTAATCGCTTCTTGTTTGAGAAGATCCAAGCGATCTAGATCGGTAGGGGAAGCGATCGCCATTAATACTTTTATCCCACCGTCTGTTGCTGGTAATGCCATATTCGATGACAACCGAGATGGCGTATTAATTCCACTTTGATAGCGAGAAAAAGCGATATATGACCCTGTGGCAAGGGGGCGATCGCCAACATGCATCACTTCCCAAGGCAGACGAGCTAACCGAGTATCTTTTAAACCCAATCGCAGGCGTAATACCTGTTGATGGTTTTGGGCAATTCCTTGCGCCGTAATCAAACTATCCCTGAGAGTGCCCTGAAACAGTGCGTTATAGAGTTTTTGACCCAACGCCACCAAGTTAACAGAGTTTCTGGCGATCGCATCTCCCTGCAACACCGACTTCAACGGATCATTCATCAGATGTCCAGCAGCCGTCAACCAATCAGCTACAGGCCAAGTCACCAGTTCTTCTGCTAACGGCACCCCAGGCGAGACTTTTTCCGTCCGTACCAAGTAGTCACTTTGTCCTACTGGGGTTACGGAAATATGAAATTCCTGGGTCACAACTTCTCCTCTTTGCCTCCTAAATCTAATTTGCAACGCACTCGTTTCCCTTGTTGATTCGCTTCTTCTGATACCTTAGATGCATCCTGTCATTGAATGTTTCTGCTTCCAGTTATTCAGATATTAGCTGTCTGCCTTCAGCCTTAGTTATAAGGTAATTGTAGAAACTTTTAGACCTATCACTTCATCCTGACAAGAAATATATGTTAATAGCTAACCTCTAATTCCTGATAGCTCATTTACAACTTTATCCGGATTGTGCTGATTATGCCTAGAACTTTACTTATTTTATAGATACACCCTGATCTTCTATATCCCCAATGGCTTTAAAGCATCTAGGGGATTTCCTTTAAGTTCAGCAACGACTCTACAACGTATGCAAACAAATTTTTCTTCTGGATAAAGTAGCCTCACAACACTACATTTAACTTCATTGAAGAACTCAGATTTCATTAGATCTAGATCTAAACTGCTTCTAAAAGCTTGCACAAAACTAGCATAAGTAGATAAATCTGTACTTTATTCAACTGTATTGGTGTAAGTTAGCACTGGTTAGAAGCGCCTTCCCTTCTTGGTTCCATTGCTCTGTCACTCAGGTGCCTTGACAACTAATTCTCAGTTAGAAATACTGCAATAAGAGTAACGGCTCTTATTCTCAGCACGAGACTTAAGAGTTTTATTCAGTTTTATAAAACTAGTTTGTAGCACGTGTCAAATAAGCTTCACACCTAACTGAGCGTTACTATCCCGCACTAGTCAAACGTGACACGATTTTAACACAAAATACAATTTACTTACCCCAAAATGAGTACTAATGACTAGAGGTAGGTAGGATTTAAGTTACACTGCGACACCCCTACTAATAGAAGACCACAAAATTGCGTGAATTGGTAGAGGCTTTTATCCAAATTTAGTCTAAACTCAATTGTAAAAATGATACGAAGCTTAAAACCACTGAGAAAGAGGTCTAATTTTCTCAATCTGGTTCCACTTTCCTATTTGTGCTTATTTCTCCGGAACATACTCGTTTTTCTTAGAACAGAGTAATGGTAGATGCACCCTGATAACTGACTCCCCTATTTGCCTATCAGTCAATAGGGGATTTTTTATTTCTGAGAAACTTTTCATCATGAACTCCGGAGAACACTGATTTTATCGAGAACAGAGTAATGGTAGATGCACTCTGATAACTGACTCCCCTAATGTAGCCATCGCTTGTTTGGGGACTTTTTATTTTTGAGAGATTTATGGAGATTATCTCCGGAGAGTACTGCTTTTATCGAGAACAGAGTAATAGAGTAAATACACCTTGATAACTTGTTCCCTAATTAGCTCAAGCTTATTCAGGGACTTTTTATTTTTGAGAGAGTTGTGGAGATTATCTCCGGAGAGTACTGGTTTTATCGAGAACAGAGTAATGGTAGATGCACCCTGATAACTTACTCCCCTAATTAGCTACTGCTTGTTTGGGGATTTTTTATTTTTGAGAGAGTTGTGGAGATTATCTCCGGAGAGTACTGGTTTTATCGAGAACAGAGTAATGGTAGATGCACCCT
>JAQYWP010000230.1:0-2626 GCA_029379285.1 Rhizonema sp. PD38 | reverse complement strand
TTATCTCCGGAGAGTACTGGTTTTATCGAGAACAGAGTAATGGTAGATGCACCCTGATAACTTACTCCCCTAATTAGCTACTGCTTGTTTGGGGATTTTTTATTTTTGAGAGATTTGTGGAGATTATCTCCGGAGAGTACTGGTTTTATCGAGAACAGAGTAATGGTAGATGCACCCTGATAACTTACTCCCCTACTTGGCTATCATTACAATAGGGGATTTTTTCTTTCCGAGAAACTTTTCCTTATGATATCCTAAGAACACTGGTTGTATCTAACACATGGTGTGATGTAAATACACCTTGATAAATAACTCCCTTAATTAGCTGTTACTTATTCTGATATTTTTTATTGTCTAATCAAAATTTCCAAATATTTCCGGAGAGTACTGGTTTTATCGAGAACAAGGTAATGGTAGATGCACCCTGATAACTCACTCCCCTAATTAGCTGCTGCTTTTTTGGGGATTTTTTGTCTTTAAATATGATTTTCCAAATTTCTCCGGAAATTACTAGCTTTTGGAAGAACAAGGTAATGGTAGATGCACCCTGATAACTCACTCCCCTAATTGGCTGCCGCTTTTTTGGGGATTTTTTATGGAAAAAAAACCTCAGCTTTTGTTTATATAAGTTTTTATCCGGATTGTCTTGCGTAATTTAAGAAGAATTAATTGGTAGATGCACCCTGATAACTCACTCCCCTGATTGGCTTTTGCCTATCAGGGGTTTACTCTAAATTAACTTTAACACATTTGATCGGGCTTGAAAGATTCTCTAGCTCTAAATTTGCTGTCTGAAGTATGATTTTTGTCTGTATATAGAGCGACACTCTTGACAGTGTTGAGCTTCGATTCGCGCTATACCTGCTCGATTTTTTCAGCTAGAAGCGATCGCCTCAAAAGATTTTACTTCTAGCACAGAGCCAATCATCGCAGCTGTCATGACATCATCGCGTACCTGTCCTGTGACTTTTACCTTTTGCCCTGATTTAAGTAAATTTTTGTCAGCCCCTCTAAGAATCTCATAGGTAACGCCCTCATCAGAGACTAACGCCCATGCCCCAGTCCCTATATTGCGGTGTTCAATAGTCCCTGTCACTGTAATGCTCATATTGTAGATGTAGTGGATAGTGGATAGTAGATAGTGGATAGTTAATTTTAATAAATCACAATTAACCACTATCCATTAACTAATAACTAAGCAACTTCTTCGTTTTTCAATGCTAAACGGACAAGTCCATAACAGAGTAGAGCATTGGCAATCAAGAATAGGCGGGATAAGTTCCCACTTCCCAATCCCCAGACATCGGGATGTACGACTGTACTCACCGCTAAACACGATGCTATACCCAATGATGAACCGATCGCAAACCACTTCCAATTAGGATGTCCCAGCAGCAATCCCATTAAAACAATGGGTATTAATACACTGGCAAACAGAGGATTAAATGCGTAAGTTCCTTGAAGTGCGTTACCAAGTTCGGGTATTGAACTACCCAAAAGTCGGAAAGGCCATTGAGGAAGATCAAAGATATAGAATCCCTTCAAGAAGAATAAGCCAGAACTACCAGCAGTTAAGCCACTAAATAACGTCCAACTCCAAGTGAAGGGGAAGTAAACCCTTAAAAACCAAGCTAGGAGATAGGAACCAAAAACCATTAAAAGCTTCGGTACTAAGGCGATAACACCACCATCAATCCAAAAGCCAGGATTGAGATAACCGCTATCCCGCAACCAACGGAAGAAGTCTTGAAAACTGATTTGCCCTTGAGCTGCACGTTGCACTGCAGCATCTGCATTGAGTTGTCCGGCACCATAGTAGTTCAATCCATCATCCTTGACAACTCGTGAAGATTGTTTGAGGATGTTGAGGACTTCATCTGGATCAGTCACGCCAGTCGCTTCGATTAATGCCGCGACACCAGCAACGTGAGGGGCTGCCATACTTGTTCCTTGGAAGGCACGAAACACCCCTGCGCCATTGTTTTCCGGATCTATGGTTTCTTGCAGAATTTGACCAGCTTCACTACCACCAGGAGCGGAAATATCTATGCCTGCCCCATAGTTAGAATAACTGGCTCTTTCTCCATCTGGACCTAGGGCTGAAACCCCTATAACGTGAGGATATCGTGCTGGATAGGAAACAGAATTCTGGTTTTCGTTTCCGGCTGCAGCGATAATGACTGCGCCTTTTTGGTGAGCATAATCAATTGCCTGTTTCATCAATTGGCTTTCACCGCCACCACCCAAGCTCATATTAATCACGTTTGCGCCTTTATCGGCAGCAAATTTAATTGCTTCTGCAATATCGGCAACTGTACCGCCACCATATTCATTCAATACCTTTAAAGGCATCAAGCTGGCTTCATAGGCAATTCCAGCTACACCATAGCCATTGTTGGTGGCTTGAGCTATGGTGCCTGCAACGTGGGTTCCGTGTCCGAAGTCATCTGTTGCTTCAACGCGATCGTTCACAAAGTCGTAGCCAGGGACAAATTTTGTCTCTACCAAGTCACGCACGCGAGTAATGCCAGTGTCAATCACGGCAACTGTAATGCCTTTGCCTTTAGTTTTGTCCCATGCTCCCATAATACCGATATTGTGCAGATTCCATTGCTTGCTGTAGTAT
>JAQYWP010001236.1 GCA_029379285.1 Rhizonema sp. PD38 | reverse complement strand
CTCTATATTTATAGAGTTATCATAATTAATACTAAATTGATGCAAGTTTTTGAAAATGTGAAAACTTACAAAAGTATTCTATTTTTAATAAGAAGTATTTAGAGAATCTCATAACATCAAGGAAATAGGATAACGGATAAACGGTGTGTATTGAAAGAGGCTATAAAAATACGTATCGCTCGGCTCCTGCACTTAGTCTGAAAGTTAATTTTGAGGTAAATACTATCTTTCGTATTACTTATAACAAGTTTTTGAAAATGGGTAAGCGCGCTTATTTCTCCTGAATGTAGCCAGACTTCTGTAAAATTACAGAACAACGAAACTAAAAACAAGTTAAATTTGGGCAATATTGTCTATTTGTAGACTAGCTCAGAAACTTACTCTTATTTAGGAGCAAGAATTTAGAAAAATGTACGATTGTATTGTCGTCGGTGCAGGACCTGCAGGTGGAACATCTACATATCATTTAGCAAAGCTTGGGCATTCGGTACTAGTTTTAGAAAAAGAATCTCTACCAAGATATAAACCTTGTGGCGGTGGAGTATCACCAGTGATTACTGAGTGGTTTGACTTTGATTTTGCTAACGCAATTTCTACCAAAGCAGATACAATTCGCTGCACTTGGAGAATGGGGGAGCCAGTGGAAGCAGAACTACAAACCCCAGAACCAGTTTGGATGGTAAGACGAGATATTTTTGACCATTTTCTAATTCAACAAGCACAGAAACAAGGAGCAATACTGCAAGATAATACTGAAGTTATAGGAATTAAATTTAACGTAGACCATTGGCAAGTAAATACAGCCAACGGACCCGTAAGAGGTCGTTATTTAATTGCTGCTGACGGTGCTAAAGGACCAATGGCAAAATGGCTGGGCTTCAAAGAACGCAAACGCCGTTTGGCGGGAGCATTGGAGGTAGAAGCACAAGCTAAGGTAGAAAATGGTAACATCGCTCACTTCGAGTTTGGCATGGTCAAAAATGGCTACCTCTGGAATTTCCCGAAAGCAGATGGCTATTCCATCGGCATCGGCACATTTATGGGAAACGGACAGCAGGACTTCAAGAGTATATTGAGTGAATACGGTCGCCAGTTTAAATTAGATATCAAGAGTTGTAAGCAGTACGGTTATGCCCTTTGCCTGTGGAATGGCAAACAAAAGCTGCACACTGAAAATGCGGTTCTAGCCGGAGAAGCAGCTTGTGTGGTAGACCCCTTTACAGCAGAAGGTATTCGTCCGTCAATATTCAGTGGTCTACTTGCTTCCCAAGCCATTGACAAGGCTTTAGCTGGTGACATCAACGCTCTAGAAAAATACTCTGAAGCCATCAATGAACAATGGGGCACTGATATGGCTTGGGCGCAAAAATTAGCAAACGCATTCTACAGCTTCCCCAGTATCGGCTACAAAGTAGGAGTCAGACGCCCTTCTGCCGTGCGAATTATGGGTAAAATTTTGTGTGGGCAGTTGCGTTATAGTGACGTTGCCGATCATGCTCTCAAACGCCTAATTCCTGGTATCGGTAGTTAATCTTCCAATTTTGGGAAAATAGGTTATTAATTATACATTATTGAAAGTTAAATACGGAAAGGAAAATCACAATGGGACTGAGCGACGGTCTGTTAGATCCGAATAAAAAGAAAATGGTCGTGGCTGAATGCACAAATTTGCTCGACGTACAGGTCGCGAAGATGCAAGGAATTTCTGGTATGGCTTTGAAAGCTGGCTACACTGCTGTCAGAGGACTTGCTCCTAATTACTGCGCCGAGGCGATCGAGCGGCTTTTGCCTGATTCCTTGACAGCAATCGATCCCATTTGGAGTGAAGGCGTACAGACAGGTGATCCGGTCGGACACTTGAGCCATAACAGCGATCGCACGGCAGACGCACTGCTGGGCATTACCGACGTCAAAATCGAGAGAAGCAAAAACACGACTGTAAAAGGCGTATATAGTAAACTCCGCAAGTCGGCAAAGAAACATGTGGAAGAGGCAGTGCCAAACTTAGCCAAGATCATCGATAACTACACCAAGAGTTAATGGTAGTTAGTTAATAACCCATTGCTAACCACTCTGTAGTTCAACGAGGGCTTGCAAAAGCCCTCGTTGAACAGACGAGAGTGTTGAAAAGTACTACGTTAACAAATACGGCTTACACATTCCCCATTAACTTAACTTCAAATTGTTCCGCATGTTGTTCTGAATTTCTCAACATACTGTTCACCCAAACAGCGATCATACACTTTTGCCGTTATGGTTGATAAGAAATCGTCCGCAACATCTTCTGCTACGACTTCGCCACCGTCATAGCTAGTTTCCGAATAGAAACGAAAGACAATAACCCGATCTGCATTGAGTACTCTGCGAATTTCCAACGTTGTGGTTTCAAAAATCTCTTTTAAATCGAGCGACTCTCGAACTTTAGTAATCACACTTGCTAGGATTTGCTGCTGTTCTTCCATATGAGCCAATTGTACGGATTGCGATCGCACTTGTTCAACATACTCAGCTTGCTGCAACGCTACTCCTAGTTGAGTTGCGATTTGATAGAAAAACTTGACATCCATTGCTTCCCAATGGCGACTACCCGAATGTTGATAAGCTCCCAATAAACCCCATAGTCATAGTTCCTGCCTGAGGGGGTGACATGAAAGCTAGAACGCAGACAGAATAAGCTTCATAGCTCTTT
>JAQYWP010000229.1 GCA_029379285.1 Rhizonema sp. PD38 | reverse complement strand
TTACAAATGAACAGCAGCCCTGATGCTGTACCACCAAGTAACCCGCCTCCTGAAGAAAGCATCGTCCATCCTCCTCATAGAACAGTCCCTCCTTCTGTAATAGCCGCAGAACAAGCGCCGCTAAAGCCGATAGAAAGATTGTCTCTCTCCTCAACAGGTTTATGGCTGATTGTATTGTCAACGATGGTATCGTGTCTTTACAACATCGCTATTAAGGTAATTTTTCGCCAAGATTCGCAAATTTTGGGCGTGTTTGAGGTTGAGCGTTTAATATCGCCGACTTTGGGTAACACTCTATTAATTCTAATGCTAAGGATGCTTGTGGTTGTGCCACTGATGCTACTATTAGCACCTATTTTGCATCCGCAAGTTTGGCAAGATTTACAAAACTTAGTTGACTCAGTACGAGGTCGTCAAAATCGCAATAATGCAAACACAAAGCGCGTATTAGTAATTTCAATTGTCAGTGGGTGCTTTTTATTTTTATCTCAGGTACTTATTTATCTTGCTATCGGTCACGTTGCAACTGGAGTTGCGATCGCACTTTTCTTTATATATCCTACGATCACTGGTGTATTATCGTGGCTACTATTCCGCGATCGCCTTAACTCATACAGTTATGTCGCGATCGCCTCAATTTGTTTGGGAGAGTTGCTGATCTTGGGTAGTTCCACAAACGTAGGTATGAGTAATATCTCTTTGGGAAACAGCACAGCAATAGCATCAGGAATAGCTTTTGCTTTGTATGTGGTTCTGACGCGCCAATGTGCTTCCAAACTACATCCAGTCACATTCACCTTAATCAACTTCACGACGATGCTGCTGTTGTCCTTTGTCGGTTTGTTAATTCGTTTACCAGCAAATTGGAGCCTCCAAGTCAATCCAGACCACTTGTTAGAACTTATCTTAAGTGCTTTTATCTTAGGTGTACTGACTCTATGCGGCTATTTATTAAACATTTTCGGCATTCGCAAAATTGGTGCAACACGATCAGCCATTTTCGGTGCTAGTGTTCCAGCTTTAACCGTAATCTTTGCAGGCTTGATTATTCAGGAAACTTTACAGTTGATACAGGTTTTTGGAGTTATGCTTGTCAGTGTGGGAACAGCTACTTTTAGTTTTGATAAAATCCGAAATCGAGTCAACCCTTCAACTTTTACAAAATGAAGAGGGATAATGGGTTTTACTTGCCAGCAATTTTCCTGCACCAGATTTACGATTTTGGATTGTATCCTTTAAACAAATCTGGGGCTTGAGAATCGGGCGAGCGCATAATCTTATATTTATTCCGTATAGCGATCCTCCGCAGATTTCTTCGCCAAGAAAGATTAGGGAGATCTGTTAGTTTGTCTTCTTTGAGATTGCTATAGTAAAAACTAGGGGTTGCTACAACCCTGACTTTGAACAGATCCTTCTGTTCCTATCATCTATTACCTTGCATAACTATATAACTAACAACTAAGATTAAATAAGAGATACAAGAGTTTAATTTTGTATACCTTTTAACATATCTGACTAACACAAATTGCTAGGATTAACAGAAATGTTGTCAAAAAGTAAAGGTATTTTGAGCTTTGAATTATCTCCTCTATTCGAGGTATGTAAACACTCCTCAAACCAAATCCCCTTATTGTCAAAACATCACCTGGAGTTTTGAGCAAAGCGGCGGTTCACGACACGATTTAAGCTTGATCAGAAGAATAATGTTGTTATTGCGGCAGCGATATCTCTGAAGGGAAGATTTTCTCGACGAGCAACAGTGGAGACACCCGGCTTTGGCGGCATACCTGTTGCGGTAGGAACATTGAACCCAGGCAAGTGAGTTATCTTATCAGTGCCCAAAGTCAATCGGCATAATAAGAATTATCTTTTTTTGATAGTATCTAAAGTGATCTAAGCGCGGATAGTAACCGACCTGACACTGTTCGTTCTATAAAGCGAGTCAATCACCTTCAAGTGTGGTAATGGACTCTTACCTTGTAGGTTTTTTTGCTCGTCTTGTGTCAGTACTAACCTAAGAGCAAAAAAGTTACACTTATAGAATTGCCGATAATTACTCTTGCATAAAAACTCCGTAGACACTGCTGGTAAAGCAACAGCGCCCTTGAGTACTCTTTCTTGCGTTATGCTGTGAAAACACGGATGAATTTTTAATTATGATTACTAACGGTACTCATAATTAACGCATAATTAGATAACCTGAAGTGAAGCATTTGCTATCAGTCGGGTGTATACTACATATTTTCCTTTGACCGAGAACTTTGTAAACGTGCTATTCAACTGTCTGTAAATATGAGTAACGACGTAGATCTGATCAAACGTCTTGGCCCCAGCGCAATGGATCAGATCATGCTATATCTGGCTTTTAGTGCCATGAGAACTAGTGGGCACAGGCATGGGGCGTTTCTAGATGCTGCGGCAACGGCAGCAAAATGTGCAATCTACATGACCTATCTGGAACAGGGACAAAACCTGCGAATGACAGGACATTTGCATCACCTTGAGCCGAAGCGGGTGAAAATTATTGTTGAAGAAGTTAGACAGGCTTTGACTGAAGGCAAATTGCTGAAGATGCTGGGTTCTCAAGAACCACGCTATCTGATTCAATTTCCTTATGTCTGGATGGAAAAGTATCCTTGGACTCCTGGAAGATCTCGTGTTCCCGGTACAAGTCTGACATCAGAAGAAAAAAGGCAAATTGAGCAGAAACTACCACCCAATCTGCCTGACGCTCAAATCATCACCTCTTTTGAGTTTCTGGAGTTGATTGAATTTCTGCATAAGCGATCGCAAGAGGACTTACCACCTCACCACCAGATGCCTTTAAGTGAGGCGTTAGCAGAACATATCAAGCGCCGTCTGCTATATTCTGGCACTGCGACACGCATTGATTCTCCTTGGGGAATGCCTTTTTACGCTCTCACCCGTCCTTTTTATGCCCCTGCAGACGATCAGGAGCGTACGTACATCATGGTGGAGGATACCGCTCGGTATTTCCGGATGATGAGAGATTGGGCAGAAAGACGACCAACCGCAATGCGACTCTTAGAAGAGCTTGATATATTACCAGAAAAAATGGAGCAAGCTATGGAAGAATTGGATGAAATTATCCGAGCTTGGGCGGATAAGTATCACAACGACGATGGATTACCAACTATCCTACAAATGGTTTTTAGTAAAAAAGAAGATTAGATTTTACAAATCGCTTTGATTTATTAAGAATCTACCAAATGGTAGATTCTTATTTTTGCCAATTAATAAGCTAAAATTGCACAAATCCTAGTACTGCTTCCTGGGAATTAAAAATTAAAAAGCTTGAAATACAAGGTTGATGGCTGTTTGGAATGGTGAACCAGCGCTACAGGAGGGTTAGCCCGCTCTCACGGCGACTGGTGTTAGCGTTAGCGCAGCGATCTTCGAGTCTTCTCCCAAGGGGAGACGCCAAGGGCGAACGAGCGTCAGCGGTAGCGATCTTCGAAGCGGTAGCGTTAGCGCAGCGTTAGCGACGTTAGCGTTAGCGAAGCGTTAGCGAGTCCTCGAGCGTCAGCGGTAGCGAGGAACGAGCGTCAGGAGCGTCGGAACGAGCGTCACCCGATCTTCGCAGCGTTAGCGAGGAACGAGCGTCAGGGTAACTCTATTTCCGTGCCCGGTGTACTAATGAAGGTTGTTCCAAAACCGTAGATGTGTGTGGAGAAAGCAGGGGAGGAAAGAAAAATTAATTCTTTCCTCCCCTGATCCTGATCGCCCTGCTCTTTGAACTTCGAGCGGGAATAGAGTCCTTTACCTGCTTGTACCAGGTGCTGGAGTTAGGGGAGTCTGTATGCTGGGAGGATTTTCTGGAGATGGGGCAGTTCTAGTCCCGCCAGGATTCACTGGATATGGAGTTCCAGATGGAGACGGAGTGATCTCAAAATTTTGAGGAGTTTCCTGTCGCGTTCCAGCTGGTATAAATGTAGGTAACAAGCCGCTAACGTTATCACTAGCGTTGATACAAGTCTCCATAGCTTGAGTGGGGGCAACGTCGATTTCAGCACGCAAACCTACTACACATTGAGCGAAGTTCACTGGTAACAAACTGCGACCACAGTAATTTAAAACTGTAGGATCAACTGCTTCCCGACTCCTCTTGTTAATACCAACGACGCACTTTGCCAACTCGGTGGGACGTCGTGCTTGTCTACAAGTCGAAAGTGCCTCTGTAGGAGAAATTTGCGTCTGCTGCTTAATTCTGTATACGCAAAAAGATAAATCTCCCGGACGCGCTGCTGATGCACAAGCTTGCGCCCCAGATTCTGCAGCTAGACCAACCTTTAAAAGGCGAGCCGTACAGACACGGTACTCATTGTAATATGTAGCGTTAACATCGGCATCGTAATAGTAGGGACTGGCAGCTGTACCAGGTAAAGTAGTTGCCAACCATCCAGCTATAGCTAACACTGGTGTAATAAGCTTAATTGCTTTACTTTTATTGCCTAACATCTCAATTCTCCAAACACCCAAAGTTATGCTATCTCATAAGAGTGAGGAAGGGCGACGGGGAATCCTACTTCTTTATGGGTATGGAAGGATAGTTAAGGGACATTGGTTTTATCAAATCACGCGCAGACAAATAACGATCATACAATTTCAGGTTTTCTAAACTATAATAGGATGCTGAATAAAGTTTAAACAAGGTTAGATTAAGGAAACGATAATGTCCCGATACAGAGGACCACGCCTCAGAATTGTACGTCGCCTTGGCGATTTGCCAGGTTTAACTCGTAAAAGCGCCAGACGCGCTTACCCACCAGGTCAGCACGGTCAGAACCGCAAGAAGCGCTCTGAATACGCTGTCCGGTTAGAGGAAAAGCAAAAACTCCGCTTCAACTATGGTCTGACGGAAAAGCAACTGTTGCGCTATGTGCGTAAAGCTAGACGTGTTACCGGTTCTACTGGACAAGTGCTGCTGCAGATGCTAGAAATGCGCTTGGATAACACCGTTTTTCGGATGGGCATGGCTCCCACTATTCCCGCAGCTCGCCAGCTCGTGAATCACGGACATGTGGCCATCAACGGTCGCGTAGTCAATATTGCCAGTTATCAGTGCCGTCCTGGAGAGGAGATTTCAGTTAGAAACCGAGAACAATCCCGGAAGTTGGTGGAAGCTAACTTGCAATATCCCGGTTTAGCCAACACTCCCAGCCATTTGGAGTTTGATAAGAACAAAATGGTTGGTAAAATAAACGGGGTTATTGAACGTGAGTGGGTGGCGCTTCAAATAAATGAACTGCTCGTGGTGGAATACTACTCACGACAAGCCTAGAAAATATTATCCTCCGATTTGCGACATAGTACGGGTGTAAACACCAGTGGTATTACCAGGCTCGCGCTGTTTAAAATTGATTTCCGGCTTAATTGCTAGCAAGCTTCTTACCTGCTCCCGCAACTGTGTAGTATTGATACCAGAGCGGAGAGCAGTTTTTAAGTCAATTTGAGCATCTTCATTTAATAAACATGGACGCAGCCAACCGTCTGCAGAAAGGCGCATCCGGTTGCAGCGATCGCAAAAACACTCTGACATCTGACTGATAAATCCTAATGTCCCTTTCGCTCCAGGAATCTGGAATATATCTGCTGGACCATTACCATGAACTTGAGATTCTGTCAAGCCCCAACGGTTACGGATAAGTTGACGTAACTCTTCAGAAGCTATCCAACCGCGATCGCCAAACAGTTGGGAATTCCCAATCGGCATAAACTCAATAAATCGGACGTGCCACTGCTTGTCAATCGTCAGTGCAGCTAAGTCAAGAATTTCTTTATCGTTAACGTCGGGGATTACCACGACATTGAGTTTAAGGGGAGTAAATCCAACATTATAGGCAGCTTGAATACCATCCCATACTTGTTGCCAACGCCCACGGCCGCGATTGCCAATAATTTGGTCAAAGGTTTCTGGATCTAGAGAGTCCAAGCTAATATTAATTCGCCGCAAGCCAACGTTATACAGCCTCTTGGCCAAGGGAGCGAGTAAAAACCCGTTAGTCGTCATCGATAAGTCTTGGGTTTGAGGAAGGGACGCGATCGCCCCCACCAACTCCACCACACGAGGACGAAGTAGAGGTTCTCCCCCAGTCAAACGGAATCGAGTAAATCCAACTGGGATAAAAACTTCTTGAATAAGAGTGAGTAGTTCGTCATCTGTTAACAACTGTTGCTTGAGGATGTAATCAAGTTCTGCTCCTTCCGGCATACAGTATTGACACCGGAAATTACACCGATCTATTAAACTAATCCGTAAATAATCTACCTGGTTCATCTTTAAATTTTAGATTTTGGATTTTGAAATATAAAATGGGGAGAGTTTTAGTATAAGTGTGATAAAAATAAAGCCAAATGGTGTTATTTGCTATTGTGAGCGATCGCGTAGAAACTCTTTTTCTATTATTCTAACGATTTATCATTTAAAGTTTACTTAAAACATTTGAGCATAGCAGTTGAACAAGAACTAGAACAAAAGTTGGTAGACGATGTTTTATCTGTAATTACCGTGATGTCTGCTCGCATGTACGGAAAAACTTCTAGAAGAAACCTTTAATGGGGATCATGCCACTGTTGTTGCTGCCACATATTTAGTTGTACGGCGCGTAAGGCAGCAGTCGGTGATTTCCCTTTCTGCAACAATTGTTTGTAAAATTTTTGTATCAACGTGAATGTACCGACGTCGTCAACTTTCCTTAATGAAACGACAAGTCGTGCCCGTATAGCATACATCAATCTTCTTGTCAACCCCACTAAACCTTCTCCATTGACTTCCTTACCCAGCCTCGTTTCACAAGCACTCAGTACCAACAGTTCTGCGGCTAAGTTGAGGTTAAAAATATCACCCAACCGCAGGTAGCCACGGATGGGTTGACTTTGTTTATCTATAAGAGAAAGGACAATAAGTAGGTGGGCGGGAAAATTTACAACTATGTAACGAAATATCAAATATCTGAAATTGTCTCGTAGTTGAGGACAGTACGTCCTTTGTGTTTCCCTCCGAAAGAATCTGTCCGTGCGTTTTAGCACTCTTAGCAGAGCAACAAACTATTTTCAGTTTATTTCCACCCACCTACTTAACTGATAACTTTGGGTTAATAGAGTCAACAAAGCCGTGAGTAGCAGTATTGTTGTAAATGTGTGCTGTTTGCCCAGTTGTAGTTAGCATCAAAATTATAGACTTCGAGACGATTTGATGCCGGGACAAGTTGTGAAATGACCATTGCTTCAAGGCGAGTGCCTTCTAGTCGCTGCCATCCATTGCGGTGAGATTTTTTGCCATGTCCGCTAAAGGCGAACGCCCCTACCAACGCTTTTAACAAACGGATAATTAATTTTCGCAACATTTCTAATAGATAAAATAGAACAATACCTCCTCTTACTCGACTTAATAATGGCTACCTACACACTTACGGTAGAATTACCTGAATCAGTATTTCAACAATTAGCTCGTATTGCTCAATTGACAAATCAATCGTTAGAAACGATAGTCGCGCAGACTATCACAAGCAATCTACCGCCATCTGCTGACAATGCACCGCCGCAGATGCAAAAAGAATTATTGAAAATGCAGACGCTACCAATTACCGAACTATTAGAAATTACGCGCACTCAAGTACCAGTAGAACAACAGCAACAACATTTAATGTTGCTAGAAAAAAATCAATCTGGATCTATAACTAATGAGGAACGTCAGCAGCTTATTGACATGCGGACAGTTGCCGATGAAATTATGGTATGCAAAGCTTACGCATGGTCAGTTTTACGTTGGCGGGGATACCGCGTACCAGCATTTGAGGATTTGCCTCAGGAATAACTGTGTCAGAGATTTCTAAATTAGTCCGAGAGCAAGTTAATGCCCGTGCTACTTACCGATGCGAATATTGCCGTACATCAAGTAGATTGACTGGTATGCCGTTAGTGATAGATCATATTTCTCCTCGAAGAGTTGGCGGTAGTGATGAGTCTGATAATTTGGCTGCTTGCTGTTATCGTTGTAACGAGTTCAAGGGAGCAAGAACGCAAGCAAACGATCCTGCAACAGGTGAATTCTTACCATTGTTTAATCCTCGCATCCAGGTATGGCGGGAGCATTTCTGTTGGGCAAATAGTGGTACTCATGTTGTTGGTTTAACCCCAACGGGTCGTGCTACTGTTATTGCCTTACGGTTAAATAATGAGTATGTAGTAGAAGCTCGAAGCATATGGATTTCACAGAATTGGCATCCACCTTCTGATTGATATTTAAAATCATAGGACTTATATCGTATTTCAACGCTCGTGAGGTATCTTTGTAGAGGCGTTCCCGTACCCCTTCAGGAAAGCAAGCTACGTGTAGCGTCTCCGAAGAATGAGAAGGGTACGTCTGTTCACCCTTACAATGTGGTTTACCTCATCCAAATGAAACCAACTATATATAATGTCCGTTGAATCACCCAGAATGAAAGAACCCCACCCCGTTTTGGATGATGCCACGAGGTGGAATTCAATGTCTGTAAGTATTATGACTAATCAAACGGACATAATATCATCTAGAAACCTCCGGGAGCGGGGAAACCTTGTGGCTTCAGCCCTGCGTAGGAACCGCGACACGGGAACTTTAGTTCCCGTCAAGGAGTCGCACAAAATACGGTGAAATAAGCATTAGCAGGATTTGACTCTAATCCAACGCTCCGCTAGTAACCGAGTTAGGCAACGAGTGCCAACGAAAACGAGTCGTGGGGCGTGGAGGTGAGTACACCTTCTGGTTAACCGTAACCGCGCCTGAAATTCCGCGAACAACATGAGTGCTTACCTTTACTACGAGTAATGTTGGGAGGGGGATAAAGCCCCGTGCATTTATGCCGGGGAATGGTTACATCGTCTTGGGTATGCTGCGTGTTCTTCCTGCCCACATAAGGCAGTTATGTGAAATCAGTGGTGTTTCAGATCCCAACTGATCAAGTTTATGAAGATGGATAATCTTTAAATACGGCAACTCTGCTGTTGCGATCAAAGGAAAATACTGTAAAAGGGTCTTTTCTATTGCCCATCTCCATTCCAGGAGTGCCTACAGGCATTTGAGGAACAGATAAACCGAGGGTATTTGGCGAGTCTTGAAACAAACGTTTGATGTCGTCTGCTGGTACATGTCCCTCAATGACATATCCATTAACGATCGCTGTATGGCAAGATATCAAGTTATCCGGCACGTTGTACTTTCGTTTAACGAGATCCATGTCAGCTGTGGGAAAGTCTTTAATTCTAAAACCCTGTGCTTTTAAGTGTTTAATCCACCCACCACAGCAGGTACATTCGGGACTGCGATACACAGTGGCGTATGGCACTGTTGCTTTTAATTGTCTGGCGGTACTTACCACTTGAGTATTAACTGCAACAGAAGTTGGAACAAGAGCTTGAGCATTACTTATAGGAGTATTGCTTACCCACATCCCTAATATCCCTACCGTGAGACAAATCGTTACCACAATTTTCACAGCAATACGTACCATAATAATATCCAGCCCTTTTTGACACCAGTACACAATTTTTTTCTGCAACATCTCTTAATTTCCTAATGCTAATTTTCTGATAATCATTAAGCCCGTTCCCGCACAATTCACCGCAGTAGTGCCATGACGTGCGGTTTTCGCTTTTAGTCAGCTATATAGCTAAGGGCAAACAGCCGGAGGAGGCTTACAATTAGATGTACCATTAACAAATATAAATCGCCCACAATGAGAATCTAGATACCAATCTATTTTGATAAAATGTGGCGAGTGATACTACGTGCATCCTTATTTGACGACGGAAAGATACGCTCCTCCGATCACAGAGTATGTGATAATAAGCCGATCGCATATACTAAATTGACTACAAATCGTCGTGGACTATAACGAATCTATGGATGACTTGGCTGCTGCCTTACAACAGCCAGCCGATTTGACATTTCAACTACCCGATCCTGAAGACGAAGAAATTCCCGAACCGGAATTTCAACAACAATTGGATATAGCTTGGCAGGTGTGCGATCGCTTCGATTTGCAAACTGAAATCTGGCGGGGACGGATTTTACGT
>JAQYWP010001235.1 GCA_029379285.1 Rhizonema sp. PD38 | reverse complement strand
ATCTTACGCTCACCTTTTTTGCTCGCACTATGTATCTCGAAAAAAAATATTTTTTGGTTTTCCATCGATTTGGGGGCTTGAAACCGTTTTTTCTTCTTCTTTCTTTTGCCTTTTAACTTTTAACTTTTACCTTGTTCGGTCATAAATATTACTGATTATCTGACTTAGGAATACGAGTTGTTTTTGTTGATCGCGTCTCTAATGCCATCGCGTCTTCTTTGGCAACCTCTCGCTTTAGCCGCACTGTGCCACTTGCCGCATCTTCGATTTCAACCACTTTCCGCAATAACTTAGCGGTGGCTTCGTTGCCAGATTCGTGAGCAAGTTGAACTGCCTTTCCCAGCTTGGCGGTGGCAACTTCGATATAACCGCGATCGCGTGCCTCCAACCCTTCCTGAATTGACTGAGCGAGTTCTGCTTGTCCAGTATAATGAGCTACTGTTCTCTCTATTTTTGTTGATTTGGCATCGTCGTCAGTCCAAATAGCCAAAATGCGAGCTTCAGCGACTTTTGTTTCCACACCATTTATTGTATAAATTAAACTCGCCCTACCCGCCAACATCTCGTCGCCGACATTACCGGGATGTACTTGAATACAGAAGTGGTAGTCGCGAGACTCGTTTTTACCCCATGCACCAGTCGGATAGTCGTAAACTTGGGTTTTAACAACTTTGGCGCGGTTGCTTATATCTACAAGATCGGGACTAACCTGCTTGCAATACAAGACTTGAGCACTTTGTGGAGTCCACAGGCGCAACGCCACATCGCTGAAATTTTTGCTCATGGCTTTCTCTAGAATTGCCCGAAAGTCAGCTTCAATCATTGTCGCATTGGGGATAATGTCGGTAGTTCCCAGTAATTTTGCGGTTATTTTTTGTAGCTGTTTCACCTGCCAGTTAGTTCCCACACCCCGGCAGTCACACTGGAAAACTCCTTCACATCCCTGTAGAACGTCGTTCAGTTGCTTTTCATCAGAGTCATCATTTTGTCCATCCGTCAACAGCAATGCCTGACGCAAAGCATTCGGCATTTTCTCAAACTGTTTTAAGGCTTCAAATAACCACTTAGAAATCACAGTGCCACCGGCAGCTGAAATTTTTCTGATGGCTGCGATCGCTTGTTCTTTGTTTACAGGAGTCGCTTTTGACACTGGAAAAATCAGTTGGGCAAGACTAGCTCCAGTAACGATAAAGAAAAATGTGTCCTCAGGCAGCAAATTCACGATTTTAACTATCGCATCCCTCGCTGCAAAAATCTTTCCACCCCCCATCGAACCAGAGGTATCGCATATTATCCCAAACATTTTGTTACCCATAGAAGTGGCACTCACTCCTTCGCCACCAACAGCCGTAACTGTCATAATGGCATGGACTTCTTTTATCCCCTGTGATAAATATTGATTTTGGAAAACTTCCGCTTTGAATTGGGTTGTCATAAGATTTTCTTACTTAAATAAACCTACTGCCATATCTGAATAAAGGACTGGTACAATAACCGCAAGGTTCTAAATGATTCTGTGATGAGTATTACTTATAAAGATAAGACAGCGACAGTGATATTGTCGTGACCACCGGAGTGTAGAGCAAATTCCACTAACCTCCGTGCTATTGTAGCCGTATCTGCATCTGACTTGACAAGAGTCTCAATTTGTGTCGTGTGAGTTGTGTAATTCCACAATCCATCGGTACATAGCAGTAGATACCCAGAACCAGGAATATTAAAGTTGACTATAGACGGTTCTACATTGATCGCATCTACCCCCAACCAACGGGTAATTGCATGAGCCTGAGGTGATTTTATAGCTTCGGCTTCGCTCATTTCACCTGACGCAATAGCTTCTTGCACCCAAGAATCATCGCGAGTTAATTGCCGTGAACCATTTGGAGAAATCCAGTAGGCGCGGCTATCACCTAGCCAAGCAATAGTAGCGGTACGCTCAACAACTAGAGCTGCAACAATTGTGGTAGATGGTGGATCTGCACCTGCAATTCTCGTGTAGGGGATAGCACATACCGAACTCATTGCCTCAGTAATTGCGGCATCCATTGTACCATGAACAATATTTTGCGTCTCTACAGCAGTAGCTAACGTTCTACATGTGCTTTCAGCCGCTGCTTTCGCAGCTAATTCGGGTGATTCTGAACTCGATACACCATCGCAAACAACGAGAACATAAGCATTTCGATGATCAACTCGGGCACAAGCAACGTAGTCTTCGTTACGGTGGTGGCTGAAGCCGCGATCGCTTATACCAGCAAGGTTGGGAGAAGGTATAATTTCAAACCTATCATTCTCTCTATTTTCCCGACGAAAGCCACAGTGAGAACAAAAGCCATCAGCATCGAGCAGTTGCGTTGGGGCACCACACTTTTCACATCCAATTGATTTTGCGATTAGAGGTGTGCCGCATTCTTCACAGAAGCGATCATCAACCTGTATAGTAGTGCCACATTTTAAACATTGCATGGTGATTGAGGAGTAGGAGGTAGTGTAAAGCGATAATCAATTGTAAGAAAAGACTTTAACTTTGTACTCCAAATCTAAGTAACTATTTTCCAGATCTAGCTAACAATTCTTCATATAACAAAGGGTGTAAGGGAAGCGTAAGCGTGCTTTTGAGAAGGCGAGTTTGCCACCGTAGGCAACTGGCGCTACGAACGTAGCGTCACCCGTTAGCGCAGCGTTAGCGTTAGC
>JAQYWP010001234.1 GCA_029379285.1 Rhizonema sp. PD38 | reverse complement strand
CTGCTTGCCTGAACTAACAAATTCCAAAACCTACGTAGTATTGTCCTCGCCCCTACTGAAAACTCCTGTTAGGAAAAGCTACAAGAAAAATTTCCTCTATTTTGCCTTTTTACTTGTTTAAAGTGTAACAATGCAAAAACCAAAAACACTAGGTGAGCGTGAATTAAATCTAATCACAGTGTATAGCGATTGGGAATTTAGCATGACTCCAAATCAGTTCTATGCTAAATGGGAAGTAAGCTACGAACAAATTGCTTTAATATGCTGTCGCTCTGATTCTACTGTACGTGGTTGGTTTAAACAGGGCAAAAATCGCCGATATCCCAACCGTAACGATCTGCGTCATCTGGCATTAATGGATTTTTTGTTGGAGCATTTTGAGGAGATTCCTGAACATCTACAGCGGTTATTCTATTCAGCTTCTTCCTAGTCTAGTTTCACTGGCACAAAAATATCTATTTGTCAATATCAAACAGACCTGTCTTGATATATACCTCCTAAGTTAGTGTAAACACAAGCAATTCAAAAGTACCTTACTCACACGAATTGCAGTACTTGTTGGAGGTTGATATGACCTATTTTGAACAATTACATCCGTGGTGCATCACTCGTACTTTATCTAGTAAGGAGTGTATTGTAGTTGCGAGATTTCGCCATCGTGATGATGCGAAATCTCGCAACTACAAGTGCTGCAAAGACAAGTGAATAATGTCTCGTTAAGTGTTCAATTTAACCCACAGAGCGTGAATTGCTTGACTTCACCTGAAGTCGAACTAATGGAAACATAGACATTTCATTCATAGATTATACCATTTCCAGATGAATATGCATAAAAAGAAACCCACCGCCTGCAGCACCTCGGGGAGGTTGGGAGGGGTAAAAATAATATGCAGTTTCACAGAGAATTGGTATTACATGCTGAATCTCCAGTCATATAAGATGACTGGAGATTTCTTAGTTTTATGTTACTGCAATAAGCAATAGGCAATAGACATCTCCAGTACAGGAGGTAGGGGCGTTCCCGTTGGGTACAGCCGTTCTCCCCTACCAAGGATTTCAACAAACGCATAAGTAATTTTCACGAACTGAGTCTATTGATTCCAACAATAATTTTCATGACTTCTCCACGGCTGGCTGATATCAGTTTGCCAGAATAAATTTTTCTGCAACAAGAACGCATTTCCTTACACCCAATTGATTTGGACCATAATTGAAGAGTGCTAAAGACAAGTTTTCTCATTTCACTAAAACAACAGGAATATACCCCTGAAAACTCTCAAAATCTTTATCTGTTGTTAGAATGCTGTAACTACGGCGATAAGCAACTGCACAAATTAAAAAATCTGTGTTCGCTCCTTGAATACCATTTGTGCGACAGGTATTGTAAAATTCTGCTGCTATCTCGTAATCTTCGGGTGTTAACTCTACATTGGAAAAAGCACGAAAGTAGTCTCTAAGACGAGTAAATTGCTCAACATAACGAATGCCTGAAAGCACCTCTTGCCGAACAGCTCCTAACAAGGCAACTTGGTCATCAGTAATCAAATCGCGTAACAGATTGACAACAGGCATTGCTTCTGACGGAGTATTTCGTCGCAGTGCTAATGACCAAACAGAAGTGTCTACAATAACTCTCATGGCTGTTGTCGCTGCTGTTTGTAATTGTAATCCGCGTCGTAGTCAATTGTCCCAAACAAATCAAGTATCATTCGTTGCTTACGACGTTGTATATACTCACGCAATGCGTCTTCAACGACATCACGCTCAGTTTGTTGATTTGCAACGGCTAAGGCTTCTTGGATTAAAGCTTCGTCAATAGGGATGTTAATACTCATGCATTATTTTGCTAAATAAAATTTCAATCGGAAAACACTGCCCAAAATGGCGAGTCAAATATGACGCACATTACACAAGGTAGAAAGCAAGTTATCAGTTTACTTAATCTTCATTCTAAAGTGCATCATTTATAATTTACCCCATACTCATACACAGTTTTTGGTCAGCTTGTTGCTGCATCCACAACCCAAAAGTATTACTGGTAGCTTACGTCACGTATTCAAAGACAAGTTTCTATTAGTTCAACTTCCGAAGAAGTTCAAAGAAGAAATATGGGTATTTCTCTCGGTATTTGCCCAAGGGTTTCCATTAGTTCAACTTCCGAAGAAGTTCAAAGATTGGCACACTCAGATGCTGCCAAAATTGCTCTCGGCAATGTTTCCATTAGTTCAACTTCCGAAGAAGTTCAAAGGCTAGACTTTTGAAAGCCTTGCACTGACCTGATTGTACACCCCGAAATCTGAGGGGGTCAAGTTGTCCTGTAGATTATTAAGAATTTTTTCTAATAAAGTCAGAAGAAATTACCTTCAAGCCCATATCTGGTAAGTTATCTGAGGGGGTCAACAAAAGAATAAGGGTTCCAGCCATTGTCTGACCCCCTCAGATGCTTATCAATAGTCAGAAAACTATAAGATTAACTAATTAATAAGGACCTACCACAGGTCCCTGGAAATAAATCTACCATCTGAAATGGCTGAAAGCAAGAGCGTTCCTGGCTTGTTGTACAGATATTCCAAATCATAACTAATCAGTAGACGTGATAACAGATTACCTGTTGTCTGTGCCGCCGCTCAACAAGAGATATTCCAAATCATAACTAATCAGCAGACGTGATAGAAATTACTTATCACTCTTAGAG
>JAQYWP010001233.1 GCA_029379285.1 Rhizonema sp. PD38 | reverse complement strand
AACTCACAACTCACAACTCACAACTCATAACTCACAACTCACAACTCACAACTCACAACTCATTACTCACAACTCATTACTCATTACTCATTACTCATTACTCATTACTCATTAAAGCAGTCCTGCTGACTCATACAAGCGTTTGAGCATTGCTGTAATCTTAGCACCATAGTGTAAATCTGCTGACCAGCGTCCTGAAAGTTGATCGATTAATGGGGCAATACCACGAGTCACAAAGCTAAATCGCGGATCTACAACTTCTTTTACCAAAGGTTCTAAGCTGGCGTACGCTTTCAAGTGTTGAATATGCGCCCGCACCCCAATTCTGGCACTATCAAATGAAGCAACTGCTGAACTTCCACCGATTGTGGCTAAGCCCGCAAAGTTATTTTGCTCCGGCTTGATATCGCCTCCAAACCTTAAAAATCCTGTTTCTACACACATTTGGCAAAAAGCCATGTCGTAACTCACCCCTTCAATAGAGGCTTCTTCTCGATACAGTTTTGGGAGATCGGGAAACTTCACCAAACCGCTTTCGTTATTGTTTCTCAAGAATAATTGCAACTGCACTTCTGAAGTATAACCTCGCGACATAATATGGTCAATTTGACCCAAACTAATTGGTAAATTTGAGCGTAAGTTGATTGTGTGACTGGCAGCATCCCAAGAGATAGAAACATGAAATTCTCTGAGTTCAACAGCTTTGATATAAACAATTTGGCGATAGGTAACTCGACGGACATTAGGCGCTTTCGACAAATCGATCCGCAAGCGATCGACTAAGTCTATGGGAATGTAAGCATTACCATTAATCAGCACACCTTTTTCTGAGTAATTTTGCCCATTAATAGTAATATTAATGACTGTCTGGATAGATGTATCTTCAGAACCAGGATCGACTGCACGACTCCAGGATACAATTCCATCTGCAATTCCTAAGGCAAAGTCGCGACGGCTATTTTGTAGCAAAGAGCGATCATCAGGGCTGGTGAGAAAGCCAACGTCCATTAATAAAGAAGGAATTGTTGTCTGGCGACAGAAAATCAAATTGCCCAAACCAGAAGCTGTGTCTGGCTTGACTCCTCGATTCGGCAACTGGGGTACTCGGTGCAACAATCCTACCAACAAAAGTTCGGCATTGCTTTTGCGCTGATCGTTATTAGCAATGTAAAAGACGCTTGCCCCACGTACAGAAGGATTCGTTGCCGCGTCAGTATGAATTTCAAGGGCGACATCACCCTGATGAGCGCGGGAATTGATCCAGGCAATAGTTTGTGCTGTAGTCTGGTTATCAGGCGCTGCCAAAACTTCAAAATGACGTGTTCTGAGTTCCGTGACAATTAAATCTCGCAGCAAAATCATTTCCCGAGCTTCAGTTGTTCCCCCAGCGATCGCACCTGGATCTATTCCTCCTGGTTCTTTAAGAGCGTGAGCAGCTGAAATAAAAATACGTCCCATCTTCAGTGTTTCCTGATAAATTTAAGCATGAGTGATGTTACACATTATTTTGAGTTTGGCAACAAGAATATAATAGCTATGAGTGGTCGGTTGTAAGTTGTTAATTGCTAACTCCTAACCACTAACCACCAATGAAAGCACGAATATGTCTATTCCCCGCTTGCATCCAGATACGATTGAGGAAGTTAAACAACGGGCGGAAATCTCTGATGTGATTTCCGAACATATTGTCTTACGCAAGCGCGGCAAGGACTTTGTAGGTTTGTGTCCCTTTCACTCAGAAAAAAGTCCCAGTTTCACTGTCAGCCAGACTAAGCAAATGTACTACTGCTTTGGCTGTCAAGCTGGAGGAAATGTGATTAAGTTCTTGATGGATTTGGAGAAGCGCTCTTTTTCAGAGGTGGTGCTTGATTTAGCCCGACGTTACCAAGTCTCTGTCACAACTTTAGAACCCGAACAAAGACAGGAATTGCAGCGTCAGCTATCCCTGCGGGAGCAACTGTATGAGGTTTTGGCAACCGCCGAGCGGTTTTACCAACACGCCCTCAAGCATAGCGCTGACAATGCTCTACAGTATCTGCAATTCCAAAGACAACTGCGGGAAGAAACGATACAGATGTTTGGCATAGGATATGCTCCTGCAGGTTGGGAAACCCTTTATCGCTATTTGGTGGAAGATAAACGCTATCCAGTGCAACTGGTGGAGCAAGCGGGATTGATTAAACCACGCAAGGAAGCAGGCGGTTATTATGATGTTTTCCGCGATCGCATCATGATTCCCATCCATGATGTTTTGGGGCGTGTGATTGCCTTCGGTGGTAGATCTTTGGGAGATGAGCAACCGAAGTATCTTAACTCACCAGAAACTGAAGTTTTTATTAAGGGTAAAACTTTATTTGCCCTTGATAAAGCCAAAGCTGCCATTTCCCAATCGGATAGCGTTGTTGTGGTTGAGGGATACTTTGATGCGATCGCTCTGCACTCTGTCGGCATTACCAACGTCGTTGCCTCCCTCGGGACTGCCCTCAGCCTGGAACAAGTTAGGCAAGTCTTACGTTATAGTGAATCTAAACAGTTAATACTTAACTTTGACGCTGATAAAGCTGGAAATATTGCCGCAGAAAGAGCGATCAGCGAAATAGCCGAACTGGCATATAAAGGTGAAGTTCAGTTAAAGATTCTCAATATACCTGATGGTAAGGATGCTGATGAATACTTGCACGCACATCAGCCCGAAGA
>JAQYWP010000228.1 GCA_029379285.1 Rhizonema sp. PD38 | reverse complement strand
ATTTAGGGGCTTGTACCCATACTGGTAGAGAAAAATTAATTCTTCCCGTGACTCATAGCTTCAATCAAGCCTCTGCCTTTCTTTAGTCAAGATGAAGAAAACGGGGCGTGAAAATGAAGAAGTGATCGCATAAAGGCACTACGCACTCTTCGCTTTTCACCACACTTGCCTTCAACATCCGTGACTCTCAAAGCACTCAATGCTAAAATAGCAACCTTTAGCAAAAGTTCTACGCCATGCCCAAAACATACATCATCCCTGTCAAGTCAGTCGCCCAGCTTAATTCTCACGGAAGCCATAAATTCTTTGTAGGAACAGCCATAGTTTCTAGCTTCCCAACAGACTTACCCAAAACACCCAATATCAGAGAACCAAATAAAAAAGCATCCATCTTTAAAGAAATATTAGAAACCTTGGATTCTGCCCCTGAAAAGTTTTTTGATAGGAATAATGGAATTAAAATTTCTGCGTATAAAGTAAAAATTCACAAAACTTCAAGTGGAGAGGAACTACACGTAGAATTCCTAGAGGATTCAGAGGGGTATACCCAATACGGTGTCTACGATGGTGGCCACACGATAGCAGTATTTAGTACTGCAATGGTGCAAAAAATTGACTTAACCAAAGCATTAGTAAAAGTAGAAATCACTTGCGGACTTCCATCATCTGAAGTCGCAGTCAATGCCTTGACAGCCAACACCACATCACCCATAGATACGCGTTCAAGAGTCAATGCTAGAGGTGGTTATGATTTTATCAAAAGATTTATTGAACAACTCGAAGATGAACTTGACATTAAATATAAAATCGCCTATTACCAAAACCAAACGGGAGTGCCAAAAGACCCACGGTGTTCTGTGCAGCACTTGTGTAAAATTCTCATTTGTTTAGACAGAGTGAAATATGATTATAGCTCTTCAGGAAGGAGCCAACATCCATTTAGTTTAGTGGTGCCGCAATTTCTTTCCCCAAAAGAAACCGAAAGACTACAAAAGTTATTGCCCTTGCTACCTCAAGGATTGTGGATAGAAAGAGAACTTTACAAACTGATAGAAAAATACATCACTAGTCCCTCAGTGAAAGGAAACTGCAATCTAGCTTCAATTGCTTTGAGTGGTAATTCATTGCTAGCAGATGGCAGTGCCTTTGGCTTTAAAGCTCCAGCAGTACTATCAATGCCAATTATTGCCTCTTTCAGAGTGTTTTTAGATAATGATTGTCAGTGGACACTACCTTTCGATGAATTTGCGCCCTCCATGCTAAATAAGCTGTGGGAGAGGTTGAAAAGTGATCTAAAAACCGAGATGGGCAAAGGAAATAATGCGATCGCCACAACTTTGTACCGTCAGGTTAACTTCTGGAGTAGTTTGTGTAACACGTCTTTGGAGGAGAAAAACCGAATTTTGGAAAGAATGACGCGGGAGATGAGGAAGCAAACCACACCACCAGTTCCTACCTTCGTATTGAAGTAAGTTTTTTGAACAATCTCTTCTTCAACACAGGAGTTAAATATGACCAGACCCAAAAGTTGTCTGGGTCTGAAGCCCTCTAGTTTTCTTCATCGCCTACCCCATAATACTTCTCCAGCCATTGCAACAAGCCGGACTCAACTGGAGTTAAGTAAGTTTGCCTTCCTAAAGACTCCAGCAGTGTGTATGCACTGCGATCTAGCATTCCACTAGATCGTAGACGCTTGATGCGGAGAAGGGTTTGTGGCAGCTGGTGATGTACTTCTGTTGAGTCGATTCTGTTGAGGTTTTCAGGTTTCACGCTTAGGGTCGTATCATGAACATCCACCTCTACAGTAAAGTCGTTGAGCGCAACGGAAAGAGCCCAACAACCATTATATTTGCGTTCAGTCCCCTCTAACTTGGTTAAAATAAATACGTCACCTACTTGGCAAAAATTGGTGGCGAGAGACAAAGGTTTATCCTTCAATTTTTCTATAATCCCCTTAATAATGCGTCCACTGGGGATTTTACCATTGGCTGCTTCTACACCCTGCAACCATGCAGCCGCTTGAACTTCTGGTTCAAACTTCGATGACGCTAAATCACGCAACTGACGTTCGCTGGTTGGCATAGGAATTTGCCGACCATTGGTCGGCAAAAATTCTTGGATGTTGTCATAGACATCAACAGCTGCAATCTTTAAGTAAGCAGTGTCACGGCTATAGTTGAAGCGATCGCGGCAGTAGTGCTCAA
Organism: Rhizonema sp. PD38; assembly: GCA_029379285.1. Classification (GTDB taxonomy): domain Bacteria; phylum Cyanobacteriota; class Cyanobacteriia; order Cyanobacteriales; family Nostocaceae; genus Rhizonema. The sequence goes on along the minus strand of JAQYWP010000228.1, from coordinate 7,874 downwards.
AAGTTTTGTGAGTACTTCGATATAAGCGTCTTTTCTGTAGTTCCCTCAAGCCACACCCGGCTTCGTAAAACGACCTTTCTATTTTTAGCTCCAACCTGTAGCGGTCAGCTTTTTCGTCCTCAGTTAGCTCAGAAAGCACATCAACTACAGTATCAATATCTGACACAGATATTGATGTTGAAATTTCTTCCAAGTGTTCCGGTTTGCGTGCCAACTCAACTTCTGAAGGATTAGAAGAGGTGGAGACTGAATGGCTTCTTTTTCGTTGCTGATTACGTTTTACTTCTTGACCGGGGTTGAATTCAAGTTTGGTAACTGTCATAATCCATACCTTTCAAATCCACTTTCCTATTGCCATCAATACCTCGCCTTTGTGAAAGCAAGGAGATTGCTGGGGTTTTTTGTATGCATTGGATTCAGTAAATTCTCAAGAATTTCCCTACTATGAAAGCCTGCTTGAACAAATAAGTTCGCACGCTCCGTACCGTATTGAGTTTGGTCTTAACTCTCGATCATTTGACAGCAATGTTGTTACACTAACGGACTCCACACTCAAGTCATGATCGTTGAGACTTGAACCAATGAATCGTAGACGATTCATCGGTTGACAATTGTCATCCTGATTGAACAAGAGTGTCAACCGAATCAGTGTCAGTAGCGGTGAAGGTTTGAGCGTTGGAATTGACAAATTGACTGGTTAAGTTGACATACTTATGAGTGCCGGAATTTGATTGAGTTCTGCTGAATTTCTCTTCAATTGGCTCATCGTCTCCTGACGAATGAGGAATGTCTTCTGACTCAATGTGGTCAATCGAGTCAATTTTGTTGTCAAATGCAGTTTTGCCTGTTGTTTGAGCGATTGATACTTTTGTCAATTTACTGTCAATTTTGTCAAACTCGCCGGAAGGAATCTTCTTTTCGGCAGACTCGTTTTGTGATGTCCCATCTGGCACATAAAGTAAATTAGAGCCGGAGCCTTCAACGCGACCCCAACCTGCAGCAGCCATCATCTCCATCAATTGCCGAATCTCAAAAGTCGGTCTAGTACGGAGCGCGCGGATGCCACTTTTGAGCATGGAAGCTGTAGCCCCTCCCAGGCGTTCAGCCACTTTCTGGATTTTCAGACCCCAAGACATCAGCCCGGATTCCGGGGAGTTTTGAGCATGAATCAATTTATGCTGCCAAAGGAAATAAGCAGCAAGCTCAATTGCATTGGACATCGTGTCACCAGAAATGACTATGTCTGGTGTTTCACCTGTTAAGACAGTATTAACGATGTGTAACCACAGCGCCAATCGTGCTGTGTAAGCTTCAATCTTAGGGTAAACGACCCTAAGTCCATAGAATTCCTCAGCAACTTGAGCATTTACGAGAGAATGTTGCCACGCCTCGAACAACATCGCCGCCTCAGTGTTTAAAAAGTAATCTTTTTCTGGGATCTGGGCGAGTTTTATATAAAGTTGACGCAGCGCTTCCGAGATTCCAGTATCGGGAGCAGAATTTTCTCCAACCAACCGCAGGTAACGTTTGGGAGACTTGGCAGCACAGAACAACCACCGAGCAAAATTACCGTTGTAGTCGTTGTGGTCACCCATCATGGCAGACAAAACTTCCCACTGAATGCTACCTGTACGTGAAATGGCACTTTTAGGTAAACACACAGATTTTTCTGATCGGTCGTAGATAATTGCAGACCCGTTGAATTGATCAAGTTCCTGCTCTTCATCAGCTCCTAAACCACCACGATACTGATTGCGGGCTTTGAATAGCCCTGCTAGTTCATCTCGGTAGTACAGCAGTCCCCGTGGGTTGTCACTATGAATTCGCTGCAACGTCTCCACGGTGCTATCTTTAGTTAGGTAGCGTTGTCGGACGGGGGAAGTAGGCGGCGAATCTGGTGGTTTGTCATCCGGTTTTTTGCCTTTACGCGCCGTTTGTAGTTTATTATACTCAGCCAGTTCTACTTGATAGCGATCATATGCTTCAGCTTCCAATTGCACCAAGGGCTCGATAATCACTTGCTGTGCTGGAGTTTTCATCGAGCCAGACTCAGCGACAATGCTCGTCCACATCACCAAGGGTTGAGCGTACTTGGCGGATGGTTTCACAATTACCCGCGCTGCCGAACCAACTCGAGACGCCGCTGCTCCTAGAAGCGTTGTGAATAAAAATTCTGGAGCCGTGGGCATGGCGTTAGCGGTATCAATCAAAAGTTGGGCGAACTTAGGTTCAAGCAATCGGGTAAGGTCAAGTTGGTCGGGGCAGGTTTTTAGCAGAGATGAAAGTTTCTGGGTGGCTGCTGTTGTACGGGAGTGCAAATCTACTTCACAAGTCAGTAGCTGGGCTAGCTGCTCAATCTGCCGATATGGACGCCCCACCGCAGCAGCCAGATCCATCAGTGCGAGCGATCGCATTGACTCGGAATCAGAACTGCCCACAATTTTTAGAATGCGTTCGTGCAGTGCAGTATCACAAACAGGTGACTTCTTGTCAACACTAGGACGAAGAGAACCACCAGAATCGATTGAAATTGGATTGGGCTTGACTTGCGTGTTCCAGTACCAAGCTTTGATACAGTTTTCTACACCGCTGGAAGTGCAACTGGGACCAGGGCGGTCTTTCTCAGCAGATGAATAGATGGCATTAACTTCTTTAGCCGATAAAGGTGGAGTGCAGCGACTGGCATAGTCCTGCAAAAGTTGCTGTGGCTCGCCGTCAAACCGCTGACCAATAGTAACAAGATAGTTGGCAGTGCCAATTAAATCTCGCGCTAATTTTGCTCCGTTGGTATTACGACCTCCCTCGTTCACTCCATAAGATAGCAGAGTACGAGACTCTTTGGAGAGACAGACACAGAGCGGCACTGCAATTGGCACAGGTACAGAGATATCTTGAAGAGGACGCTCTGAGCTATGTTCACGCTCTCGTTTGACTAACTCGGGATTCTGGGACAACGGTACAGAAGAACGCAATTCCTCATAGGTGTACTTCAAACCCGATTGGGAAATAATATCGCACATGAGCGGTTTTTCTCCCGGCTTAATGTGCCATGCTCCAGCTAATCGCATCACCCGACTGGGATTTTTGATGGCTCTGTCAGCATTCGTATAAGTCAGCAAGTCAGTTTGCAACTGCTTCCATTCTTTAACTGGGATGGGTTTTTCCAATACCCAGTAGGAGTGAACTGATTTACGAGTCTGGATTTGAAAGGTCGGCTTTGGTAGCGGTATGGTTTGCCACAAATCCCGCTGTAATTCTATTTCTAAATCGTCATGCTCAATGAAAAAAGCACGGCAGAGTTGAACGTTCTCATCTTTGTGGCCACCGCCGTTGATGACAAAATAGATGCCGTAACCTTGCTGCTGCCACTGCCAAATTTGTTTGAAGTTCAGGTGATCTGCTTTGCGTGCTGTATTAAGGGCATAACGAGGGTCTTCTTTGGGCAAGAAAGCCCGGACATAAACTGCATCGCCCTGCTGGTATCCCAAAAGCTCTAGCTGTCTAATTGCTTGTGAGGTATCGATTTCCAACGATGAAAATTGTGTCGTCATCATCAACCACCCTCCGACTTTAAAGCAGGTGTGAACGTGGAGAGAATAGCTGATGTGCAATCACGATGTGTAAGGAAATTGGCACAAAATTGATATCTAATACCAGTATTTAAACTTAGCCAGTTATCAAAAGCAAAGTGAACGAGGGTTATTTCCATTGATCATGAACTCCGTGAATTTCTAGGTTTACGGAGCCGGGACAGTAGCAAAAGGTATCGTATCTCTACCCTACCCTTATTAAGGTGAGCATATGTACTAGCAAAATTTTTACCAGGCTCTAACCATTAAGTAGGAATGAAGCATCCCAACTTTTTAGCTCGTAGTTTCGGCGATCGCCGAAGCCAAAACTACGAATTTTGCTGCGAACCGTGCTTTTTTCTAGTCCAAAAGTTCACCTTAATAGAGGTACTCTCCACCTTACTTTTTTACAGAGACTCTGCTATAGTTAAAGTCAATTGATGGTTTGACTTTTGTCGCAGTTGGCGCTGCGTACTATAGCAAAGTTTCAGTCTGTTTTGTCAAGGTGGAGAGAACACACTTTTGCTGTTCTCCTCGGCTTTTTTAATTTAAATGCCAGGATAGTCTGAAAATCCTGGAGCTAAGGGCAGGTCTTCCTGTCCTTTTCGATTAATGTGGGTCGGATAGTAAAGAGCGTGAAGTAGCCTGTAAATATCGTTCTTTTGGTTATAAATATTACCTCTCTTGCAGTATTTGACTAAAGTAACAAGCTGACAGTTCCTTACGAGTGCGAACGGTCAGATTTAGAACCTAGCATTTAAAGATTAAAAGTTCAAGAGGGCAAAATCGTTTATACGCCGGACTCACGGATGAAATTGTACGCCGGACTCACGGATGAAATTGTACGCCGGACTCACGGATGAACAGGGGAGTTATACGCCGGACTCACGGATGAAATGGCCTGCCAAATTTATAGATAAAATGCTCAAAATCATACGCCGGACTCACGGATGACTGTTAAGATTTGTTACATTTGACGTTTGACTAGACTAGTTTAAGTTGAGAAAGTACTGTCTAAGACTACACATCTTGGTAAAATTTGTCCAAAATATATAGAGGTAGATGTGAACAAGGAAGACACTGTTTTTCCAGTGGACGGACAGCTAGTGATGATATTACCTAGAGCAGGAGCCTCTATCACGAACCCCGATGTGCAATTACCAATTTTCAGTGCTGATGCAGATGGTTATTATCTGGAGATGCAGGTTGTCAGTGATCCTAACGATAAGTGTGAAGTAGCTGTTACTCGTCGTGTCTCATTAGAGAATGTCTCTGCACAGGAGTGGCAAGATTTCTGTTCCCAATATGCCCATCTAGACTTAACAAACTGTACAGATCAAGGAATTAGCAAAGGTCTGGAGAAGATTCAAGACATCCGGGTTAAGCGCTTGTTTATGGCGTTGCTGACCTTTTTAAATACGAGGCAGGTAGCGATCATATTATTCCTGTACAAGCAAGCGCGAGACCAGGGTAACGGTCGTTTGGTTAATTTTCGTTCCAACGATCTGCTGGAAAGCTTGGGCTATAGCCGTGGTAAAGATGGTAGCTTCACAACTAGGTTACGATCGCAGATCAATCAAGACTTATTCGCCCTGCATAGAACTGAATTAATGCTGGCTCAGCCTTTGAAAAAAGGCACTGGTATGGGAGCAAAGGTGATGGTCAAAAGTATTCTCCGCATTCGAGATTACGAAATTGACAATTTGCCGCGAGACTTTGACTTAGCTAAAGCTGTCTATTACACCTATAAACTGGCAGATGCTTACACGGTGGCACTGGAATTTTTTGATGGGCCAGAGCGAACGGGAGACTATGTGCTGTTCTCCAATAACATTGACACTAAGCAGAAACAAGGAAATAATGCTAAGAATGATTACAAGATGAAATTATTGGTTTATCTTGCTAGCCGAATGAAATGGGATAAGCTAATAGATGGGCAATCTATACTTATTTCTAAGCAATATCTGTTGAAAAATTTAGATTTGCTAGGCAGTAACTCATCTAGGAACAACCAAATTTTGTGGCGGACAATAGAGGAACTACAAGCTGAAGGTTATATCTTAGATGTTCAAGAACTTCCAGGAAAGCGGAAGATGACTAATATATATTTTCAGATCAATCCTGAAAAACTACGGCAGAACTGAAGATGATAAGCGCGATTACGTGATCATGGAATATTGGATTGCGGTGCATATAGGCTTTTTGAGTTTCTAGCCTGGCTGTTTCATTACCTAAAACTGGTAAAATTGCAAGTGCTAAGACTAGGGCGTGTTTTCAAACTCGTTGTATCCTAAAAAATAGGTGATCGCAGGCAGAGTATGTTGATGAATCGAGGCGAGTTAAGTAACGAACAGTGGGATTCGTTAAAACCGTTACTTCCACCCGAAAAACCCCGAACTGGTAAACCAAATCATGACCACCGCTTGGTTGTCAATGGCATCCTATGGATACTCAGAACAGGAGCACCGTGGCGGGACCTGTCAGAACGTTATGGAAAGTGGGTTCATGGTGGCAACACGGTTTTATCGATGGCAAAAAGCTGGGGTTTGGAATCAAATCTTAGAACACCTTCAAGCGATCGCTGATCAGCAAGGGATGCTTGATTGGGAGGTTCATTATGTCGATGGGACTGTTGTACTGGCTGCGCCAACGCCTATGTTTTTCGTTTTTTAAACGCAGCATTTATTGTCTCTTTTGTCAATGCATAAGTTAAATCCTTAGCCCTCTCAAGGTGAACGTTTGTATCCCTCTTCTGTCACTTTCCGGTTATTCTAAATAAAAGGATTAGAAGAAAAAACTCTGGAAGGTAGGTAGGGCAATGGATGTAGAATTACAAATCCTGAAACATTTAGCATTCTTACGCTCACCCAACAGTTGCGATCATAGACGAATATTGTGCCGAGTATCAAGATATACTTAAAGAAGTAAGAAATTATGAGTGCTTCAAATATTTGCACTTAGGAATAATCTCGCCAATCAAAAGAAAATCATTACCATAAATTGCGCTCATTAATAAGTATAAATTCAGCACAGTCATTACATCATTTCATAGCAAATTCAGTTTGTGTGATTTCAACCATGTTCTGACCACAATACATACGACATGCTTGAAAATCATTTAGGACAAGAACCCATATTTTGTCCTAAAGTTAACTAAAAACAAGGTTTAGACGCGCTCAGTTTTCTCAGATTGGGTTTGACAACTCTAGGACGTATTATGGGTTCTTAGCAACTTTTGGTGATCAACACGGAAACTCGTTTTAAGGCAGAAGGCAGAAGGCAGAAGGAGGGAGAAGGAGGGAGAAGGAAGAAGTAGAATTTCAATCTTTTATCTTGTTTAAAGTCGCAACTAATATACTTTGCATTTCCTCAACTTCATTGAGGATAGGAGTGAAAAGCTCTTTCTCAGCTAAATCAACTTCCGTCTTCAATTATTAATTGTGTATCAAGCTCTCTCAAAGAGCCTAATGCAATATGTAAAAATTGTATGTATTCTTGTTTTGAACGTCTACCATAACCTTCAGCTATGTTGGATGCTACAGATACAGACGAACGTCGTATTTGACTTGTCAAGCCATACAATTCTGACTTAGGAAATAGGTCGGTAAATTTGTAACAATTAATAGCACTTTTGTACTGCTCGTTGCCAAATAAACTGATTTCTGTAACTCATAAGTAAAGTTTGAAGGTAGAGGAAAATAAGTTGGAAGTCTTAAGAATTATCCGTTTGCGGTGGTCAGTAAAAATCGTCTCGTTAACAAATCAAGTCCGGCACGACCAAACATTTGGCGCTTGATCATCTTCAGACGGTTGATGTGTCCTTCAACCGGGCCATTACTTGTCAAAAGCGTTACTCCCGCCAATACAGCATCGTAGTCAGACTTCTTACCGAGAGCAAAACTTCGCAGCAAACAAACCGAGCTGTTTTTAGCTTTGTCTAACCAGGCATCAAACTCTGACGGCTGGCGTTGACGCACAAGAGATGCAAACTGTTGAGCTAGCTCAATGGCTGACTCCAAATCTGAATGGGTTGCTTGTAGTCGAGCGAGCACTTCGCGCTCATTGGGCTTTGTTAATTCCGGTCGTCGCAAGACAAAAGTCGTGACTCGACTGGGGGTGAGAGGACGTTGAGAAGAAGAGCTTACTTTGGGATAAGCATTTTTGGTTAAATCTTTTGCTGGTTCAAATCCGGGTAAGCTCTTGAGATAACGAGTGAACCGAGAGACCGTAGCATAACTACCGATATAGCCCAATACGGTTCAGTTAAGGCTAAAAAGCAGATTAGCGATGTGAAATTTGGGAGCT